>JBDKFR010000022.1:0-4282 GCA_039798645.1 Bacteroidota bacterium | reverse complement strand
CCTAGCCACTCGGCCACAGGACCATTAATTGGACTGCGAAAATATAGCAAAGAAAGGAAAATCAAAATTCTAAATCTGAATACCCGAAATTTGTTTAAAAATAGGACAAAATGCAACGAATCGCCGAAAGTGAGCTTATCATCAATAATAGAGGGGCCGTATACCATTTAGACCTCCGCCCCGATGAATTAGCCACTACCATTATAACTGTTGGAGATCCAGACAGGGTTTCTGAAGTCAGCAAACACTTTGACAGTATCGAACATAAAAGCCAGCACCGTGAGTTTATAACCCATACAGGATATATTGGCTCTAAAAGAATATCGGTGGTGTCAACTGGTATAGGCCCAGATAATATTGACATTGTCTTAAATGAATTGGATGCACTCGTAAATATTGATTTTGAAACGAGAACCATTAAACAAGCATTGACGACCCTACAAATTATAAGACTTGGTACTTCAGGTTCATTGCAAGCACATATTCCCGTTGATAGTTTTGTAGCTAGCACTCATGGACTTGGTATCGATAACCTGCTTCACTTTTATAAGCATGAAAACAATGGAGAAGAAGCACAAATTTTAAAAGCTTTCGAGGATCAAATCACACTCAATAAATCATTTTCGGGTCCATATATTGCATCGGCAAGTGTTAAATTACTTAAACATTTCGTAACAAACTATCATCAAGGAATAACTGTAACTTGTCCCGGATTTTATGGTCCTCAAGGCAGGGTTCTACGTTTAGCGCTCATGCACAATGAACTCATAGATCAATTGACTGCTTTTAATTACGGTCCTCACAACATTACAAATTTTGAAATGGAAACAAGTGCTATCTATGGTTTAGGTAAATTGCAAGGACATCAGTGCCTCAGTTTAAGTGCTATTGTTGCCAACAGGGTTTCACAAACATTTAGTAAAGATGGTAATGCTGCAGTTGAAAATTTAATAAAACAATCTTTAGATATTATTTCAAACCTATAAATATGTTGCTGCATTTTTATAAATACCAAGGTACCGGAAATGATTTTATTATCCTAGATAATAGAGAAGGTACTATTCAGTTAACCAAAGAGCAGGTAGCTTTTTTGTGCAATCGACATTTTGGAATTGGCGCTGATGGTTTAATGTTGTTAAATAAGAATGATCAGTACGATTTTGAAATGGTGTATTTTAATGCCGATGGTGCCCTAGGATCTATGTGCGGTAATGGTGGCAGATGTTTAACCAGGTTTGCATATGATAAAGGTATTAAGCCTACAACTTACAAGTTTATAGCATCGGATGGTGAACATGAGGCGGTTATTGATAACAATGGTTGGGTGCATTTAAAAATGATTGATATACATGAAGTGTCGTATCAAAATGACTCGACAGTTTTAAATACTGGTTCGCCTCATTTCGTAAAACCGGTAAATGGTATTGATAATTTTGATGTATATACAAATGGTAAAGCTATTCGGTATAATGATGTTTACCATGAAAAAGGCATCAATGTAAATTTTGTTGAATGGAAACAAGATGAACTTTTTGTAAGAACCTACGAACGTGGTGTTGAAAATGAAACGTTTAGTTGTGGAACTGGCGTAACCGCTGCTGCCATTGCAATGAGTAGTGACACAATTGGTGTGCAAGAGACAAAGATTAATACCCTTGGTGGCAATTTATTGATCAAATTTAATAAGCTAGATGCACAACATTTTTCTAATGTTTGGCTTTGTGGCCCGGCTACTTTCATCTATGAGGGTCAAGTAACCATTTAATCTTTAATAACAATCTCATGATTCAATATTTCAAAAATATAGATGGTCAAACTGTAGAAATAGATAAGCCAGACGCAGGCGTATGGGTTAATCTTGTCCCTCCTTTTAAAGATGAAGAGTTTATTGACCTTTCGGAAAAACTTGATATTCCTATCGAATTTTTAAGAGACTCGTTGGACATTGATGAACGTCCACGTTTTGAAATTGCAGATAATGTAAAATTTGTGGTAATAAAAACCCCCACCGAAAACAATTCTTTTAATGATAGTGATGCATTTTTTATAACTATCCCTATCTGTATCATATTAACGCATACACAAATTATTACGGTTAATTCTTTTGATAACGGTGCTATCAATAAATTTTTAAATTCTTTTCAAAAAAGACATCCCGACAAAAAAAACATGATGATTCTTAAAGTTTTTGAAAAAGTGGTTCAAAACTTTATGGAATGCTTAAAAGAAATCAATATCAGACGCAACCAGTATGAGTCTAGTATGTATCAAAGCAATAGTAACGTTGATTTGTTTAATTTAATGCGTATTCAAAAGAGTTTGGTGTATTTTGTTACTGCACTAAAAAGCAACGAAATGCTCATGATGAAATTGGAGCGTACTAATTTTTTAGGCTTAAATGAAGAGGAAAGAGAATTTTTAAATGATCTTATTGTAGATACCAGTCAGGCGCTTGAAATGGCCAATATTTATACCAACATTTTAACGAGTACTTTAGACGCATTTGCAAGTATTATTAGCAATAACCTTAATAATGTGATGAAGCGGTTAACTTCTATAACCATTATTTTATCACTTCCTGTAATGGTAGCAAGTTTATATGGTATGAATGTGGATCATATACCTGGCGCACATAACCCCTTCTCCTTTTATATCCCCATTGGCTTGTCATTAGCCATTGCTGGTATTATTAGTTGGTATTTTATGAAAAAGAAATGGTTTTAATATGTCTTATATAACAGTTCGGGTATATGGTATACTGATAGATCCAACCCATGGACTACTTGTGAGTGATGAATTTATTAGAGGTAATTATTTCACCAAACTACCAGGTGGTGGTCTTGAATTTGGTGAAGGCACGCGAGAATGCTTGGTGAGAGAGTTTAAAGAGGAAACAAGTCTTGATGTAACAGTAGGAGAACATATTTATACCACAGATTTTTATCAACCTTCTGCTTTTAGGGAAGGTGATCAAATACTCTCTATATATTATTATGTACACGCAATAAGTTTAGACCCCTTACAAACAAGAGCTACCCCTTTTAATTTTTTACCCGAAGAGGTAGCAGATATTACTGGGCAGGCCGAGCACACAAGATGGATTCCAATTAACGAGTTATCTGAAGAAGCAATGAGCCTACCTATCGACAAAATTGTAATCAATAAAATTTTACAAACACTGTAAATTTTATTCGTTTTCAATACCCATGGCGGCACGTTTCATTTTTTGAGCAGTGTCATGACCAAGGTAATTATCAATTTGTTTTTCGATCAAATAAATTAATGGTGTTAGTATAATGGCCATGGTAAATTTATAGATATAATTTACAAGACATATTGCCAGAACCAACTGCCATGTCCATCCATTACCAATTTTAAAAGCAATAAATAATACAATAAAACTATCTACCAGTTGCGATACTACCGTAGATCCCGTTGCCCGAAGCCAAACCCACTTCTCTCCTGTCATTTTTTTGATTTTGTGAAAGACGGTAACATCTATGAGCTGACTTACTAAAAATGCAGTAATGCTTCCCACAATAATCCACATACCCTGTCCAAATATGCCACTAAAAGCGGTTTGCATATTATCAATACCTTCTGTTTGTTTAGAAGTAATCCAAAAATCGGCGGGTGCTACCTTCATAGCTCCATAAAACATGATAAAAGCATAAATAATCAGCACTACTGCTGTATAGCTAATGCGCTTCACTGCTTTTGGGCCATAGTATTCGTTGACAATATCGGTAACAATAAATTCAAGTGGCCATAATAGTACGCCGCATGTTAAATTGAATGCCAATCCAGATTGTCCAAAAATGTTAAAATTTGAAGGAGTAATACCTAACAGTTTTTCAAGCGAAAATATTTTGCCTCCAATACATTCCGCAATCAGCGCATTAGCCACAAAAAAAGCAGCAATACTTATAAATAATTTGGTTGGCTTGTCTTTTAAAATAGAATGAATCATGCAGGCATTATAAAATGAACAAATATTTGAGCAATTAAAAATAGTAAGGTGGCTACAATTCGCCAAGCTGGAAGACCCGACTCTTGTTTTTTAATAAACAACCAAAAAAGGTAAATGTTTTCGATGACAGTGAGTATTGGAGCAACAAACCATCCTAAAATGACAATAACTGAACTGAATGAAAAAAGGAGGTCGTTGGATACATCTCCTATTTTGGTTGCTCTGATGAACAAACAATAACAAAATAATATATTACAAATAAATGTAATTTTAGAATAAAACTGAAATCGCTTCATGTGTTTAATAATATCC
>JBDKFR010000021.1:0-18494 GCA_039798645.1 Bacteroidota bacterium | reverse complement strand
AAGAGGCATAGTATGCATTTGGGAATGCCAAAATAATATGCAGGTGTTTTGAGTAAGGCAAGTAATTCATAAAAGCATATATGCCCAATATATGAAGCCACCATGCAGTATGTTCAATGTTGTTTAATTGCGCTTCTGAAAAGCCGTTTAACAAAGGCTTTATTTGAGTTGAAATTAAAAAGTCACTTGTATGATCAGCTGCATTCATTAATAAAAACAACCCCATTAATACAATCTCTATGATTAAAATAAAATTCGCATCACTGCGCGGCCAGCCATTTAAATCCTTACTGATAAAGCGCTTTAATTTAATAATATTTCGGCGTGTTAAAAAAACAACACAAGCAATGAGTACTAATAAAGCCAATAGTTCAAAACTGTTTATTAGGTATTTATAGCACACACCTAAATGGGGAGCAAAAGCCCTGTGCATACCAGTGATACCATCGACTATAATTTCTAAAAGTTCAATGTTAATGATAATAAAACCAACATAAACGATTAAATGCAATAATGCGACTAATGGATTACGAAACATCTTTTTTTGACCCAAGGCTAATAGAAAAACATTTTTCCATCTTTTTACAGGGTGATCGCTAAGATCAATGTCTTTTCCTAACAGAATATTTCGACGAATTGACAATATTTTATTTCCAAAAAGGGAAAATGCGAATACGGTTACAAGTACAAATAGTAGAGAGACAAATATTGACATATAATGAATTGATGATGCAATAATGAAACAAATTTAAACCTTTTAGGGCTAGTAATGACGACTAAATATCCTTAAATATTTTGCTTTAAAACTATTCGTAAAATTAGGGGGATTTTTAAGGGGATTTATTTAATTTGCTGTATATTAATACCTTATTAAATTGTTCCGATATGAATGAAGTTATAGCACAAAAAGTGGCTAGTTGGTTAGCTGGCAATTATGATGAAAATACAAAAAAAGCTATTTTACAGTTACAAGAAAATGATCAAAACGAGCTTGCCGAGTCTTTTTATAAAAATTTAGAATTTGGTACAGGTGGGTTAAGAGGCATCATGGGGGTTGGAACAAACAGGATCAATAAATATACTATTGGAATGGCTACACAAGGGTTTTCCAATTATCTTTTAAAAGTATATCCTAGTGAAAAAATCAGTGTTGCAATTGCACATGATAGCAGAAATAATTCAAGATTTTTTGCTGAAACAACAGCGCAGGTTTTCGCCGCTAATGGGTTTAACGTTTATTTATTCGAAGCTTTAAGGCCTACGCCAGAATTGAGTTTCGCAATTCGTAGTTTAAACTGTAAAGCAGGTGTTGTTTGTACTGCATCACATAATCCAAAAGAGTATAATGGATATAAGGCCTATTGGAATGATGGTGGTCAATTGGTGCCTCCACATGATAAAAATGTGATTACTGAAGTAGAAGCTATTCAGTCAGTTGATGATGTTAAATGGACTGGAGGGGAAGCTAATATTCAATTATTAGGTTCCGACATGGATGACAAGTATATTCAAATGGTTAAATCACTAAGTGTTTATCCAGAAATTATTGAGCAACAAAAAGATTTAAAGATTGTATATACACCTATTCACGGAACGGGAATTACCATGGTGCCAAAGGTATTGGCTGAATTTGGTTTTAAAAATGTTCACATAGTTGAAGAGCAGTCTATTCCTGATGGAAATTTCCCAACAGTGAATTATCCAAATCCAGAAGAAAGTGAGACTATGAGTATAGGGCTTAATAAAGCCAAGGAATTAGATGCTGATATTTTATTAGGTACTGATCCTGATGCAGACCGAGTAGGAGTCGGGGTTAAAAATCATAAAGGTGAGTGGGTGTTAATGAATGGGAATCAAACGGCTGTTTTGGCATTTGCTTATTTAATGGAAGCTAGGAGAGCTAAAGGTGTGGCCAATGCAAATGATATGGTGATAACCACTATTGTAACTTCAGAAATGATTAATGAAGTGGCTAAACAAAACAATGTCGCATGTTATAACGTGTTGACAGGCTTTAAATGGATTGCAGAATTGATTAAAGAAAAAGAGGGTAAAGAAAATTATGTAATAGGTGGAGAAGAGAGCTTTGGTTTAATGATTGGAGATCAAATTAGAGACAAAGACGCTGTGAGTGCGGTTGCTTTATTATGTGAAATGGCTGCCTATGAAAAAAGCAAAGGGAGAACATTATTTGATAAAATGATTGAGTTATATGTGCAGTACGGCTTTTATTATGAAAACTTAATTAGCATTACTAAAAAAGGGATGAATGGTCAGCAAGAAATTGCCAATATGATGGAAGGGTATAGACAATCGCCACCAGCTACCATTAATGGATCTAAAGTGGCAACTTTGTTGGATTATGATTTGCAAAAAGGGACCAATTTAATTACGGGGGAAAGCTGGGTAATTAAATTGCCAAAAAGCAATGTATTGCAATTCATTACCGAAGATGGAAGTAAAATTTCAGCTAGGCCAAGTGGAACAGAGCCTAAAATAAAATTTTATTTTAGTGTAAATGCAAAGCTAGAAACTGTAAACGAATTTGATAAAGTATATGCATTGTTAACGCAAAAAATACAAGGCATTATTTCGGATATGCAATTAAACTAATCATGTTATGACGCCAACTTTAGAGGATAGGTATTTGCATAAAAAATTAAGGGAGCAATTAGTTGAGGAATTAAAGGGAAAGGGGATTGTGGATCAAGTAGTTCTTGATGCTATTGGAAAAACACCAAGACATTATTTTTTGGATTTGGCTTTTGATAAAATTGCCTACGAGGATAGGGCATTCCCTATTGAAGCCAATCAAACCATATCCCAGCCCTATACGGTAGCATTTCAAACGCAATTATTACAAATAAAGAAAGGCGATAAGGTATTGGAAATAGGAACGGGTAGTATGTATCAGACAGCTATTTTAGCTGCACTTGGGGCCCATGTTTATACTATTGAAAGACAACAAGCTTTAGTTGACAAAACGAATCAATTCAAACTTCTAACTGAAAATCAATACGAAAATGTATTTTTCTTTTATGGAGATGGTTTTTTAGGATTGCCCACCTTAGCACCATTTGATAAAATAATTATTACTGCCGCTGCTCCAAATGTGCCTGAAAAATTATGGGAGCAACTTAAAGTAAATGGTATTATGGTCATACCAGTTAATGAAACGGAGACCACGCAACGAATGTTTAGACTTACTAAAACAAATAACGGAATGGCGAAAAAGGAAACCTTCGAGGAGTTTTCGTTTGTTCCGATGTTAAGTGGTAAAAGTCTTAAGTCTGAAGAAAAAAAATGATGTAGTGAATTAACGCTACATCATTTTAAATTTATATTATACACTAAGTCAAAGTTATTGAGGCATTTGATCCATTCCACCGCCTTCTTCACCTTTAGTGCTTTTTCTTCTTAATAAGTTTACATCAAACTTTCCAAATCGATAAGAGAAGTTCAATCTAAAAAATTGCTGATCTCTTGTTCTTGAAACATTTTGAGTGAAGTAAAGACTTTCTGAGTATGTTTGAATAACTCTTGTTTTAAATAAGTCACTTACGCTAAATGTTAAGGAAGCAGTTTTACCTCCTTTTAAAGTCCAATCTTTTCTAAGAGACAAATCAAATTCATAGTTAGGGAGATTGTATCCTTGTGCTGTAGATTGTGGGCCACCAAATCCGCCACCGCCACCGAATCCACCACCGCCTCTGCCACCACCACCGCCGCCACCAGAGTTTCCACCTGGAGGAAGTACTGTTTTAGCTTGGTATTGACCACTAAATTGCATTGACCAACCTTTCGTAATTTTAAAATTATTATTCATTTTGCTAAACCAACTCGTTAAGTTGTTGTTCACATCTTGACCAGGAATAGTCGCATTAATTTCAGATTTAAATAAGTTGAAACTCACATTTAAATCCCACCATTTTGTAATAGCTGTTTTATTACTTAATTCTAATCCAAATACGGTTGATGTATTAGCATTTATGAAGGAACTGTAAAAAGCACTATCATTTGTTACTGGATTAATATCCTTGTATATAAAATTGGTAATTAAATTAGTGCTGTATTTATAATAAGCAGTGACTAATAAATTTGAACCTTTTTTATAAACGTTATTATAGGCAACTTCAAATGAGTGAGTGAATTGCGGCTTAAGTTTAGGATTACCTACTGATATGTTCAATGGGTCACTATAATCTGCAAATGGTTGCAATTGGAAAGGATTTGGTGCGTTTATACGTTTTGAATAATTAAATTGAAAATCGTTCTTGTCATTTAATTTATAACTTAAAAATGCACTTGGGAATAAGGAAATAGGTAATTTGATTTTTGATTCTAATGAATCCTGACCTTGTTTATTTAATACATTCACAGTATAATCTCTATTCTCAACCCTGAATCCAAGTTGGTAACTAAGATTTTTATTTTTACCACCTAAGTTGGTGTAGGCTGCTAATACTTGCTCATTGTATTTTAATTGATTACTAATGCTATTTACTAGTACTTCGTTTCTGTATTGATCACGTGCATTAAATTCATCGCGGTTATTCATTCTCAAGCCAGCTTCGAACTTAGCATTGTTTTTGAATAATTTTTCATAATCAATATTAGAAGTATAATTTTTATTATAGCCCGAACCAATAGTACGTTGATTGATAATCGAAGAGTTAATTAAAGAATTATTATTGTTGGTACTTTCATTGTAATTAAAATCTGCACTCAATTCATGCCCTGTTTCTGCAAACAAGTGCTTAAAGCTCGCTTGTCCTCCTTTGTTTAAAAATGAAAATTTAGAACTGTTATCTAAACCTATTGAAGGAGAAGTAATACCTGATAAGATAGAGTCAATTTTTTGTGTTGAGGAATTTTCAAATTCACCTTTTACAATATTTCCATAAAGTGACAATGTATTTCTATTGTCAATTAAATAATCGAATCCACCTCTGTAAAATGAAAATAAACTATTTCCGATACTATTCGTGTAGGTGTTTACGCTTGTTGGGATGGGCGTTAATAATAAGTCCCTAAGATTTTCGGAAGTGCTTAATGATTTATTATTTCTTAAGTTTCCACTTAGTGAAAAGTTGATTTTGTTGTCTCTAACATTTAAATCGCCTCCGCCATTAAATTTGCCTCTCATGTCCACACCTGTTCTTAAGCCTCCGTTGTATCCGTTTTTCTTATTTTTCTTTAATACAATATTTAAGATACCTGCATTTCCTCCAGAGGCATCATATTTTGCAGAAGGGTTGGTGATGATTTCAACTCTATCAATGATGTCGGCAGGAATCTGGTCCATTGTCAATGTAGTAGGACGGTTATCAATTAATAAAGTAGGTGTTGCATTTCTTAAAGTAACATTCCCATCAATATCTACATTTAAATTGGGAATATTTTTCATCACTTCGACTGCAGTCTGCCCTGTACTAGATAAGTTTTTATCTACATTAAAAATTTTACGGTCAATACCCATTTCAAATTGTGGCTTAGCCGAACTTGTAACGGTAACTGTTTCTAATTGTTTTGGATCTTCTTCTAATTTTATATTTCCTAAGTCTTTGTCAACTAAAGCCATCATTTCCTGAGGAGTGCCATTTGGTTTGAAGTTGAAGCTTATTTGTTTTTCTAATTTTTTGTATCCGACACCTGAAACAATAAGTTTAAAATTGCCCATGATGGATAAGTTTTCAAAACTAAAATCTCCATTTGAAGCAGTGATCATAGTACCTAAAATAACTTCTGTTGATTTTTTAGTTGCAGGGTCAAATTTGCTCCCTTTTAATTGAACACTGGCACCATCAACACCTTTTTTATTGGCGTCTATAATTTTACCATAAAAATGCCCCATGTTAGCGGAAGCACCAGCACCCCTCGCAGCTCCCATATTAGGGATTTGCGCGAAAGAGTGAACATTCAAAAAGGCAAGGGTAAGTAATATTGATATATATTTCATAGTATGTTTGACAGAATTCTGTTATTTAAGTTTAAATCAAGGTGCAAATATCATATATAAACATTAGGAAGGGCCTTTTGTTTATATGAACGGCAATTAAATTGCGTTATTGAGTAATAAAAGGAGGATACCCCATAGGAAACCGAGGATAAAAGCGGCAATCCTAATTTTACGGGTTGCCTTTAATAGGCTTATTTCTATGGTTTTTTTCCATTTTTGCTGCAGTGCGCTTTCCAATTCTTTTATGGAACCGCTTAGTAATTTTTGAACTAATTCCGGGAACATTAATTTCAACTCTTCAATAAACACTTCTTTCAGCTGGTCAATTGTTTTATTTCCAATAAACATAGCGATCATTGGCATTTTTTGGGTGAGTTTATTGTTGAAAAAGTCATCTAAATGCTTGTCTAAAGTAGGTAACAATAAGTCAAATTGTTTTAGACTGATTTCAGGTGTTAATAATTGTTCGATTTTAAGGGTAGATATGTATTGACTTAAGCCACCTTTCCAATTGATAAATAATGCTTTCACAAATAACCATGCAACCATCCATCCAAATAGGGCCGTCATGATAGGTATAAATAGAAAATGCATAAGCTATTGTTTATGAAAAAACCTACCCCAAATTGGGATAGGTTTTCTGGGAGAGTAATGGGTCTCGAACCCACGACCTACAGTGCCACAAACTGTCGCTCTAACCTACTGAGCTATACCCTCCATTTAGGGACGCAAAAATACACTAATTCAGCAATGAATAAAAGTAGAATTGCATCTTTTTATAAAATTATGGTAAAAAAGGGTCTGTTTGTCCTTAATATCATGCTTGAATAGGCAATTTGCGCTATTTTTGAATTTCTTCATGTATACGATTATGACATATGTAAAACAAAATAAGTGGAAATTTTTAGCCACTGTAGTATTTGTAGGGGGTTTATTTTTTGCGTTTAAATCTTTTAACAACAATCCAGCTGAAACGCTAGAATTAAGACATAGAAAACTTTTATCTACAATTGGTCATTTATTAGAAAGTGAGCACTATAATCCTCGTAAAATTGACGATTCTTTTTCTGGTGAAGTATTTGACGCTTATTTAAAAGCGCTAGATCCGGAAAAAAATATGTTTATCCAATCTGATCTTGATTCATTGACAAAATTCAAAAAGACAATTGATGATGAAATACATGGTGCCAAAATTGAGTTTGAGCCTGCAGTTAGCAGAATGTATGATAGAAGATATCAAGAAGTGAAACAAATTTTTGAATCTATTATCAAAACTCCATTTAATTATAACATCGATGATTCAATTAAATTAGATGCAGATAGCATTAATTATGCGGCGAATTTGGATGAGAGATATACAAGATGGTATAAAATCATTAAATATAAATGTTTAGAAAGATACGCATCGCTCATTGAAGATAGAGCGACACAAGAAAAAAATAGCAAACAAGCCGATACATCAAAAACGAAGGTTGCAAATAAATTTGTTTACAAGTCCGACTCAACATTAGAAGTAGAGGCAAGAAATACAATAGCTAAATCCTATCGTAAGCGATTTGAACAACAAGACAAAACGTTTAATGATGAGAAAAAATTTGACATGTTTTTAAATGCCATTACAAGTTTAATGGATCCGCACACCGATTACTTTGCACCAGTAGAGAAGCGATCATTCACCGAACAAATGAGTGGAGTGATATATGGTATTGGCGCGCAATTAGGAGCAGATGACAATGGTGTTAAAATTGCAAGCATTCAACCGGGTGGACCTGCCTGGAAATCGGGCCAATTATTAGTGAATGATGTTATTACAAAAATTGCACAAGGAAATCAAGAACCAGTTGACATTGCTGGCTATGAAGTTACGGATGCGGTTAAATTAATAAGAGGTGATTTAGGAACTGAAGTTAGATTGACCGTGAAAAAACCTGATGGAAGTATCAAAATTATTGCTTTACGAAGAGAGAAGATAGTTTTAGATGAAGGGTATGCACGTAGTGCTGTGATAACAAGAGGGACTGAAAAAGTTGGATACATTTTGCTTCCTGATTTTTATGCCGATTTCGAAAGAGAGGATGGTCATAGATGTTCTAAAGATGTAGCTGAAGAAGTTAAAAAATTAAAAGCTGAAAAAGTAAGTAGTATAATCATTGATGTAAGGTATAATGGCGGAGGATCATTATATGAAGTAGTGCAAATGGTGGGCTTATTTATTGACAAAGGTCCAGTAGTCCAAATCAGGGACAAAGAAGGACGCTCTCAAGTATTAGCTGATGAAACGCCTGGTATATTATATGATGGACCTTTAGTGGTAATGGTAAATGAGTTTAGCGCGTCAGCAAGTGAAATTTTTGCAGGGGCTATTCAGGACTATAAGCGAGGCATTGTGGTGGGAAGTACATCCACTTATGGTAAAGGTACCGTTCAACGTAATGTAGCATTTGGAAAGCCAATGGACTCTTTGGGTATTCAAACTGAATATGGTGCTGTGAAATTAACCTTCCAAAAATTTTATCGCATCACAGGTAGTTCAACACAAAAGAAAGGAGTAGAGTCTGATGTTGTTTTTCCCGATGAGTATGAATTTTTAAAGTACCGTGAAAAGGACAATCCGTCTGCATTAAATTGGGATGTCATTCAAACTGTTCCATTTCAACCATGGGTGTCAAATTACAACATCGCAAAAATAGCAATGGCTGCAAATAAAAAAATTGAAGCTGATACCAATACTGCAAAGTTTAAAAATAACTTAAAATGGATTTCTGCCCAAATGAACCATCCTGCGTATTTGAAATTAGACCGATACCTTCAATATAAAAAACAAGTCCAATCTGTTATTCAGCAAAATGAAGGAATCTTAAAATTGAATAAGTTAATGCAAGTGGATGCCGCAAAAGCAGACTATGATAAATTTTATAACAATCCTGATAAAACGAAGCAAGACAGATATCAAGCTTGGTTGAAATTAGTAGCAAAGGATATTCAAATAAATGAGTCTAGCAATTTATTAAGTGCATTTGGTCATGCCAATAATACGGTTGTAAAGAAAAGTTAAGATGGAAATTAAAAGTACAAAGCCTGCTGTTAAGCAATGGCATGTTATTTATACAAAGTCAAAGTGGGAGAAGAAGGTTGACCAATTATTGACTGATAAAGGATTTGAAAGCTGGTGTCCCGTTCAAATGCAAGAAAGGTATTGGTCTGATCGAAAAAAAATTATTTACGTTCCATTATTTAGATCCTATGTTTTTGTAAAAGCCTCCAAGGAAGATTACACTAATATTCTATCTACTTTCGGTGCGGTTAATTTTTTATATTTTGAAAAAAAACCTGCCATCATACGGGATAATGAAATTGAAGAGATTAAAAAATATTTAGGACTTTCGACGATCACTAATATTGAAATTGTGGACATGGCAAACATGGCTCCTCAAACAAAAGTGGCCATCAATCAAGGTTTGTTTATGGGGCGTCGTGGTGAGGTTATTAAAGCTAGTAAAAGCAATGTATTTGTTCGCTTAGAGAGCCTAAATATGATGATGATTGTAGAGTTTAAACTACATGAGGTTTCGCCAATTTAAAAGGCGTATTTGTTGAATTAATTTATTTTCCAATCAACAATTTGGTTACTCCATTCAGCTCTGTAAGGCGTTATGATCTTGATATAATTATCTGTGTAACCTTCGAGCATAGGAATGTCATTTGGGTCCTTTTGCTTGATGGACTCAAATAAAACGGATCTGGTTTCACCAATATGTTGGGCATTAAAAAACTGTTGCTTTTGATACGACAAGTTTCTTAAAATTTTATTGCGCTCGTTTCTAACTTGAATGGGAACAACCGGTTTAATATCTAAGGCCTTAGTCATTGCTCGCTCAGAATAAGTAAATACATGTAAATAGGAAATGTCTAATGAATGGATAAAATCAAAACTCTCTTTAAAATAAGCTTCTGTTTCGCCTGGTGATCCAACAATAACATCTACCCCAATACATGCATGAGGCATAATTGACTTTATACTTTTGATTCTATCAGCATACAATTCACTATTGTACCTTCTTTGCATTAGTTTCAAAACTGTATCCGAGCCACTTTGCAAAGGAATATGAAAATGAGGCATGAAATGTTTACTGCCTGCTACCCATTCAATAATTTCATTGGTCAATAAATTGGGCTCGATGGATGATATACGGTACCTAGGAATATTTGTTTCTTGGTCCAAAGCTTTGACCAATTCAAAAAAGTTTTCAGTTGATTTTTTGCCCCCGTCCGCTCCTTTTCCAAAATCACCCAGATTAATACCCGTTAATACAATTTCTTTCACGCCATTTTCGGCCAAACCCTGCGCTTGCTTAACAACGTTTTCAATACTATCACTGCGACTCTTTCCACGTGCCATTGGGATGGTACAAAACGAACAGCTATAGTCACAACCATCTTGTACTTTCAAAAAAGTACGCGTTCGATCATTTACGGAGAAGGAAGCATTAAAGCCTGAGACCTCTTCAATATCGCAGCTGCAAATTTTTGTTTCCTCACCTTTTGTCAAGGTTGATAAATGTTGTACAAGGTTAAATTTTTCTGCTGCCCCTAACACCAAATCGACCCCTGGAATAGTTGCAATTTCTTTTGGTTTTAGTTGTGCATAACAGCCCGTAATAACCACAAAGCTTTCGGGCGCATTGCGTTGGATACGTCTCACCAATTGACGACATTCCTTGTCCGCATTTTCAGTTACTGAACAGGTATTGATGACATATACGTCGGCTTTGTCTGTAAATTGTTTCTTTTCAAAGCCAGCCAGCTCCAATTGCCTTGAAAGGGTGGAGGTTTCTGAAAAGTTAAGTTTACAGCCTAAAGTATGAAATGCGACAGTACGTTGGTTGCTCATGGACGGCAAAGATAAAAAACCTAAAGGGAACCCGGAAATCTTAAAATAATCATAAACCCCCTTTGGATTTCCCTTTTTGCTTAGATTAAGTTAAGTTTGCAACTACAAAAATTGTCAAAATGGACTTTAAAAAAGTGAATAATTGGACGGGTTGGATCGTAACCCTAATCGCATGTACTGTTTATATCATGACCACAGAAGCCACAGGTAGCTTTTGGGATTGTGGTGAGTTTATCAGTAGTGCCTATAAATTGCAAATTCCGCATCCTCCTGGAGCCCCAATGTTTGTATTATTAGGTCGAATTTTTATCATATTATTTGGCGACAATCCTTTAACTGCTGCTAAGGCAGTAAATATTATGAGTGCATTAGCTAGTGGCTTCACCATTATGTTCTTATTTTGGACCATTACGCATTTTGCAAAAAGAATTGTTCAAAAAGGAAAAGAAGCCTTAACGAATGTTCAAATTATATCCATCATGGGTGCCGGTATTGTTGGCGCCTTGGCTTATACTTTTTCAGATTCTTTTTGGTATAGTGCTGTTGAAGGTGAGGTTTATGCATTGAGTTCATTTTTTACTGCATTGGTATTTTGGGCCATTTTAAAATGGGAACATCAAGCCGATCAACCAGGAGCAGATAAATGGTTGATTTTTATATTTTATATGATGGGTATTTCAATTGGCGTTCACTTGTTGAATTTATTGACAATACCAGCCATTGTTATGGTTTATTATTTCAGAAATTACAAAGCAAGTTGGAAAGGGGGTATTTATGCATTTATTATTGGTGTAATAATCACAGGGTTCATTCAAGTTTTTCTAATTCAATATACCATCAAGTGGGCAGGTGCTTTTGATGTAGCATTTGTAAACAATTTTGGCCTTCCATTTTTTAGCGGTTTCGTTACCTTCTTCATTTTGGTTGCAGCTCTTTTAAGTTTTGGTATATACTATGCCAACAAAAAAGGAATGTACTTTTTAAAATTAGGTATTTGGTCTACAGCGTTTTTCTTATTGGGTTATACAAGTTATTTGACAACCATGATTCGTTCCAGTGCAGACCCATCTGTAGATATGTATAATGTTGACAATCCTGTGACTTTAGTAGGCTATTTAGGAAGAGAGCAATATGGTGATTGGCCTATTTTATATGGACCAGACTATATTGATAAAGTAGACAATATTGAAGGAAGTGATCAATATGTAAAAGGTGCAAAGACTTATGATTTAGCTGGAAAAAATTATAAAAGAGACTGGAGTTCTGCACCTTCTTCTCACTTGTTCCCAAGGATGTGGGACGGTGACAATGATCGTGGTCAAATGGATAGCTATAAAGCCTTTGCTGGCGTAGTTGATGGAGAAGACCCTACATTAAGAGATAATATCAAATATTTTGCTACTTACCAGTTTGGGTTTATGTATATGCGTTATTTCCTTTGGAATTTCGCAGGTAAGCAAAATGACTTACAAGGTTTTGGAAATGTAAGAGATGGTAATTTTATTACCGGTATTTCATTTATTGATAATTTATTTTTTGGAGATCAATCTAAATTACCTGATTCAATCAGCAATCAAAACAAAGCACATAACACTTTGTTCATGTTGCCATTTATATTAGGCATCATTGGATTTATTTATCAATCTAAAAAAACAAAAAATGATTTTGTCGTAACCGCGTTACTATTTTTCTTTACCGGTATTGCAATTGTAATTTATTTAAACCAAGTAAGCTTGCAGCCACGTGAACGTGATTATGCTTATGTAGGATCGTTTTATGCATTTGCAATTTGGATTGGGTTGGGTGTGCTTCAAGTTATTGAGTGGCTAACCAAATTTATAAATCAACGTGTAGCTTCAATTGTAGCAACTGTAGTTTGTTTATTAGCTGTACCGGCATTAATGGCACAGCAGGAGTGGGATGACCATGACAGAAGTCAAAAAACTTTGCCACGCGACTTAGCACGTAATTATTTAGAAAGTTGTCCTCCTAATGCTATTTTATTTTCGTTTGGTGACAATGACACTTATCCATTATGGTATGCGCAAGAGGTGGAAGGTATTCGCCCGGATGTTCGAGTTGTTGTAAATAGTTTATTAGGTTCAGATTGGTACATGAGAGAGTTAAGATATAAAGTAAATCAAAGTGAAAAATTTGATGTTATTTTTTCGGAAGAACAAGTAGCTGGAAATAAACTAAACGTTGCTTATTATAATGATCTTCCTGAATTTGGTGAAAAAAGGTACCATGATTTAGATTCTATTTTAAGATATGTAATAGCAGATCCTTCAGGAAAATATCTTGCGCAAACAAATGAAGGTCCAGTAAACATTTTCCCTACACACAAATTTAAAATACCTGTAAATAAAGCAAATGCTGTTGCGGCTGGTATTGTAAATGCTAATGACAGTGTTGTAAATGAAATGTTGATTGATTTTAATCCTAATCGTCAATATTTAGTAAAAAATGAAATGGCGATGTATGCTATTATTGCAACAACGCAATTTAAGCGTCCAGTATGCTTTACTTCTCTACAAGAATTAAAGGAGCTTGGTTTAGATAAATATGTGCGTCAAACAGGTATGTCATATCAATTGGTTCCTGTAATTGGCGAAGGTGCGGTGAATACTTCGGTGGCTTATAATAATATCATGACTAAGTTTGCTTTTGGCAATGCTAAAAGTGATAAAGTTTATTATGACGAAGAAAATAGACGCCATTTAAATTCTATTCGCTATTCAATTGCACAAATTGCCGAGGCGTTAGTATTAGAAGGTAAAAAAGATAGTGCTAGAAAAATACTTAGAAAATTGGATTCAGAAACGAATCAAAAAAGTTTCCCATATGCGATGACTTCAAATAGGGGAAATCAACATGATTATTTCTCTTATGTTTTCTTACAAGCATGTTATGCTGCTGAAGACCTTGAATTAGCAAAAAAGGTATCAACTGCCCTTATGAAGGATTTGAAACAACAAATTACTTATTATAAGTCAATGGGAGACAATATGAGCGAGGATCAGTTTATTCAAAACTTGGAATTAGCATACCAAGGCAAACCAAATGGTTTAACAAATAAGCAAATATCCTTTGTACAAGAAAGTTTAAGCTCTTATCAGTTAATGAGTACTATTACAAAAATGGAACAGGATTTTGCTAAACTTAATGCAGCAGTTCCTACCGCAAAATAAATTACAATTTTACATTAAAAAGGTCCCAATTTATTGGGACCTTTTTTTATGGTTTATTGTTATGGCAGTAATATTTGCACTGCTTATAGTAATTCTTTTAGTGTTGCAACCACTTTATCGATTTCTGAAACCGTATTATTTTTCGAGAATGAAAAACGTATTGTAGCAATATCATTTCCTTTTTCCAATGCGTTGATAACATGAGATCCTTGTTGTGCGCCACTTGAACAAGCACTACCTCCACTTGCGCATATATGATGTATGTCTAAATTAAATAGCATCATTTCTGATTTCTCATTCTTTGGGAAATTGACACTTAATAATGTATACAAACTATCTCCAAAAGTGTCTCCATTAAAGCTAACACCTGGAATTTGTGCTATTAATTGATCATGCATATATTTTCTGAGTTCATTAATATAGGCACTGTCTTTTTCATGGTGCTCATTCGCCATTTCCAAGGCTTTTGCAAATCCAACAATACCATATAAGTTTTCAGTACCAGCACGCATATTTCTTTCCTGTGCGCCACCGTGCACCAATGGGTTTATTTTAATGTTTTCATTAATGTATAAAATACCCACACCTTTTGGCCCATGAAATTTATGGCCTGCACCTGTTATAAAGTCAACAGGCGTTTCTTTTAAATTAAATGGAAAATGTCCTACTGTCTGAACCGTGTCGCTATGAAAATACGCGTTGTGTTTTTTGCAAATTTCACCTACTTTAAACAAGTCAATCATATTGCCTATTTCATTGTTAGCATGCATAATACTAACAATGGTCTTATCATTATTGCTTTCAAGTAGTTGTTGCAAATGAGTTAAGTCAATATGTCCATTAGGTAAAATATGTACATAACTTAATTGCACACCTTCGGTTTTTGCCAAGTATTCAACGGTATGCAAGGTTGCATGGTGTTCAATAGGAGAGCTAATAATATGTTTGCAACCTAAATCATAAATACAGGCATGCAAAATGGTATTACTACTTTCTGTCCCACCACTGGTAAAGAATATTTCTGACGGTTTTGCTCCTAAAATTTTAGCAACTGATTTGCGTGCTTGTTCAACAGCCATCCTTGATTCTCTACCATAGCTATAAATAGAAGAGGGGTTGCCAAATTTCTCAGTCAAATAGGGCATCATTGCTTCAAGCACTAATGGATCTAGTGAAGTAGTTGCTGCGTTGTCAAAATATATTCTATCCATAAATGCTAAATTACTGAATTGTTCCAATAATGGCAATGATCTCATCTGCAAGTTCATCCGCCTCCTTTTGTGATGGCGCTTCGGTATAAATACGAATAATTGGCTCGGTATTACTTGATCTTAAATGAACCCATGCCTTTTCGAAATCAATTTTAAATCCATCCACTTTATTAATTGGATATTGACCAAATTTTGTTTCTAATGCGGCAAATATTTTATCTAAGGAAATGCTTCCATCCAAATCCATTTTTTTCTTGCTCATAAAGTAGGCAGGATAGCTAGCTCTTAAAGCGGATGTGGACATTTTTGATTTAGCTAAATGTGTCAAAAATAAGGCTATGCCGATTAAGGCGTCTCTTCCATAATGTAAGTCTGGAACAATAATGCCACCATTTCCTTCTCCACCAATAACCGCTTTTTGATTTTTCATCATTGTCACCACATTCACTTCTCCAACCGCACTTGCAAAATAGGTACAGCCATATTTTTCAGTTACATCACGCAAAGCTCTTGTAGAAGATAAATTACTTACTGTTGAGCCTTTTTTATGTTGTAATATAAAATCAGCAACAGCTACCAAGGTATACTCTTCGCCAAATAATTCGCCGTTCTCAGACACAAAACATAATCTATCAACGTCGGGGTCAACTGCAATACCTAAATGCGCTTTTTCTGAAATTACAGTTGAACATAAGTCAGTTAAATGCTCTTTTAAGGGTTCAGGATTGTGGGCAAAATTGCCAGTCATTTCAGCATTCAATACTTTGATATTTGAAACACCAATAGCGTTTAATAATGCTGGAACCGTAAATGCACCCGAACTATTTATGGCATCCACTACCACGGTAAAATTTGCAGCTTTAATGGCATTAATATCTACTAAAGGGTATGCTAAAATCGCATTTATGTGTTTTTCAAGGCTATCACTATTTGTTATTATTTTTCCCATCGCATCCACCGAGGCATAATTAAAGTCCTCATTTGCAGCCAAGTTTAAAATTGTTTTGCCTTCCTCACCACTTACAAATTCTCCCTTTTCATTTAACAGTTTAAGGGCATTCCATTCTTTAGGATTGTGGCTTGCAGTTAAAATAATTCCACCATCGGCTTTTTCAAATACTACACTCATTTCAACCGTTGGGGTGGTACTTAATCCTAAATGAATAACATCAATACCCAAGGCCAATAAGCTTTGTTCTACTAAAGCTTCCACCATTTCTCCGCTCATACGACCATCACGTCCAACGACTACTTTTTTTCGTCCTTCTGATTTACTTTTTAACCATGTGCCATAAGCAGAGGCAAATTTTACAATATCAATAGGTGTAAGATTGTCATTTGGGCGCCCACCAATGGTACCCCTAAACCCAGAAATGCTTTTTATGAGAGACATATTGTACTAATTTACTTTTTAAAAAGGATTTACAAATTTAGTTCAAATTTTTGCACTTCTTGGTATCTTTATCAAATCATGAATGACTTTCTAACATATTTGATTGCTAAGGATCATGCCCTTTTTTCCAGTATCAATGGGAAATGGACAAATCCTTTGTTCGATAATGTTATGCCATGGGTAAGGCATTCAAACAATTGGATCCCTCTGTATCTTATTTTACTTTCGTTTTTGATATATAAGTGGGGTAAAAAATCATGGAAATGGCTGGTATTAGTAGCCGTCAATATCACCTTAACTGACCAAGTAAGCAGTCATTTATTCAAACCTTTTTTTCATAGGCTAAGACCTTGTGCTGATCCGGAATTAATGTATCAATCAAGGTTATTGCTAGATCATTGTTCAGGTGGCTTTAGTTTTACTTCATCACATGCTGCTAATCATTTTGGTATTGCAGTTTTTTTAGTTGTCACTTTGCAACCCTTATTGAAAAACTATCGTTACTTGTTTTTGGGTTGGGCTGCGCTCATTGCGTATGCACAAGTATATGTAGGGGTGCATTTCCCATTAGATATTTTAGCCGGCGCCTTAATTGGAATTATTGTTGGTTACTTTAATGGTAAACTTTTTCACAAGTGGCAGGGGAAATAACAAAATATATCCTTTTGAACTAATCATTGTTAGCTAAATTTTAATAATTTAATTTATATTCGTAGACACAATATTCTTAGCTACGATTGAATAAATTGTATCATAAACATTTTAAATAGTAAAGTAATAAAATGAAGCATTTAGTTACCCTTAGTTTTTTATTATTGAGTACAAGCTCAATTATTTCAGCACAACAAACTACAGCAGCTCCTGCACAGCAGGCAACTCAAAATGTGAGAAGAAGACCAGTTGAAGTTCCTGATCCCAATGCACCTGCAACCAAATATGATTATCACGATTTATTTGCTCCGTTTTTTTATACAAAAAATGGGGATGACCAACGTGCTGCAACAGGTGAACCAGGACCAGGTTATTGGCAAAACCGAGCTGACTATACAATTGATGTTAAGTTAAATGAACAAACCAATGAAATTTCAGGTACAGAGTTGTTGACATATACCAATAACAGTCCATTGAAAATGAATTTTATTTGGATGCAATTAGATCAAAATTTGTTTAAGTTGGATTCTAGAGGTTCTCTAATTGTTCCAACATCAGGTAGTCGTAATGCTGGTCGTGGTGAAGATTTTGATGCTGGATATAAAATCAAATCAGTTAAAGTGGTAAGTGGCGATAAAGCACAAACTGCTACCGACGTAAAGTATTTAATTGAAGATACAAGAATGCAAATTTTCCTGCCATCAGAACTACAAGCGAAAGGGGGTAAATTAAAAATTAAAATTGAATATTCATTTATATCTCCTCAATATGGTTCTGATCGTATGGGTTATGTTCCTACAAAAAATGGAAAAGTTTATACCATTGCACAATGGTATCCAAGGGTATGTGTTTTTGATGACGTAATGGGATGGAACGCTATTCCTTATACAGGACCAGGAGAATTTTATTTAGAGTATGGTGATTTTAATTTAAATATTACAGCTGCATCAAATATCATGGTGGTAGGTTCTGGTGAATTATTAAATCCAGCTGATGTTTATACACCTGAACAATTAAAGCGTTGGGAGTTAGCAAAAAAGTCTGATAAAACGGTGATTATTCGTTCTGCTGAAGAAGTAACGGATCCTGCTTCTCGACCTGCTAAAAAAGAATTAACATGGAAATTTAAAATTGCTAATGCAAGAGACGCTTCATGGGGTGCATCGTCGGCGTTTATCATTGATGCTGCTAAAATGAA
>JBDKFR010000020.1:0-2682 GCA_039798645.1 Bacteroidota bacterium | reverse complement strand
TTTTAAAATTAAACTATTTAATTCTCTTTAAATCTAAATCGTGAAAATCAAAACTAAAATCCGTTAAAGGAGATATAGCTTTCATGGTTAATCCAGCTGGTTTGCCATCCATATCGGTAGTGAACATTAAATAGGCATCTGCATCCATTGTTCTATCGGTCCATCTAACAATTAACGTATTTCCTTTGTAAGGCAATACCTCTCCGCTTAATTTTGGAGACCTTTTGCAATCCAACCAAGCTTTTCCATTTTTCATACTTAACTCAATATCTCCAAACCATACATCTTTGTATGTTCCTAAATATGGTTGAAAATTAAATTTACCACCAGCTTTAGATAATTGTGCTTGCATGTCTTTCTCAACATCTTCCCCAATTTTTTTAGCTTCCGCTTCACCTTTGTCAACTCGTTCTTTCATTATTTTAACCCAATTATAACCAGATACACCTATATAACTATCTTGAATAGTTCTACTAATTGCATTAAACGCGGCACCAGATTGTTGATTGGTGAAAACAATAATACCTAATTGTAATTCTGGAAACATTACCACCTGAGTAACCATACCTGCCAATCCTCCAGTATGTGTTACTTGTTTATACCCTTTCACATCACTTAAGAACCAACCTAAACCATAAGCAGCAAAATGCGTATTGTAAGGAGCCGCGGTTCCAGCTTTGATAACGGTTTGAGGAGTCCATGTTTCTTCGTGTACCTCAGCGCTAAATATTTTACTTTGTAATCCTTCTCCATATTTTCCATGATTCATTTGTGCAATTACCCATTTGCTCCAGTCCGTTACATTACTCCAAATACCTCCAGCGGCATTGGCACTTTCGCTCCAATCAATATCTAATACTTGTAGTTTTCCATCAACTGGTGCATGGGGGCGAACTGCATTCGTATTGTCTTTTAATCGATATAAAGAACCTGCAGTTTTTTGCATACCCAATGGCTTCATGATTCTTTGTTCTACTAAATCTTCCCATTTAATCCCTGATGCTCTTTCTGCTACTTCACCTGCTACGATGTATAAATTGTTATCATAATCATATTTAGTTCTAAAAGCAGATACTGGTTTTAAGTATCTTAAATTATGTATGATATCTTTTTTAGTAAAATTGCTGCCATCTGGGAACATCATTAAGTCGCCAGCGCCTAATCCTAATCCACTTCTGTGCGTTAATAAATCTCTAATGGTGAATGCGTCTGTTACATAAGGATCATACATTTTAAATTCAGGAATATAATCTGTTACACGATCATCCCATTTAATTTTTCCCTCATCCACTAGTTGACCTAAAACTGCAGCAGTCATGGCTTTACTATTAGATGCCACACCAAATAAAGTATTCTCGTCTACTTTTTTTCCTGTACTTAAATTAGCAACGCCATAACCCTTGGCATGAATTAGCTTACCATCTTTTACCACACCCACTGCTATGCCTGGAACATTAAATGTTTTTAAAACCAATTCTGTTAATGAATCAATTTGTTTAGCATTAATAGGTTGTGTTTGAGCTATAACGTTGATTAGCTGAAATACAGCTACAAGCAATAAGAGGCTTTTTTTCATATGTCTTTATTTACCTTATGAAATTAATCAATATTCTAAGTAAAACAAGGTATTTATACGCTATTTGATACTGACTAAAACATTTAATATAGTTGAGATAAAATAAAAAGTTCCCAAATTGGGAAATTTAAGTTAATTTTCAAATATATTTCAATGAGAGTGATCGCAAAAAGAACCGTACGAAATTATATTGCCCAACACCCGGACTGTGAACAAGCTCTTTTAACATGGCATAAAGAAGCTAAATCAGCAAAATGGAAATCACCCTCTGATATTAAATTAAAATATCCCTCTGCAAGTATTATCAATAATAACAGGGTGGTATTTAATCTTAAAGGCAATCATTATAGGTTAGTAGTAAAAATTAATTATTCATTATTTATTGTTTGGATAAAATTTATTGGCACACATGCTCAATATGATAAAATCGATGTAAGTAAAATTTAAATTATATGAAACATAAAATAATAAAAACCAATAAAGAGTATCAAAAAGCCTTAGAAAGATTAGATAAAATTTTTGATGCTAAAAAAGGAAGCGCTGAAGCAGATGAATTAGAATTATTGTCATTATTAATTGAACAATATGAAGACAAACACTTTCCACTTAATTTACCTGATCCTATAGAAGCTATCAAATTTCGAATGGAACAAATGGGATACACTCAAACTGACTTAGCCAATGCTATTGGTTTAAAAAGTAGGGCTAGTGAAATATTAAATAGAAAAAGAAAGCTTACTTTAGATATGATAAGAAGTTTAAATGAGCGAATGAATATCCCTATTGAATTACTTGTAAAAGAATATTAAATTTTAAAATGAAAAACACTTTATTCATATTTACTATTTTTCTGTTGTCTATAAATGCGACCGCTCAAAAAAAAGTGGTTAAGAAAACAGCAGCAAAACCTGCGGTGATGGCGAGCATTCAGTCCCCTTTAAAATTATGGTATGATAATCCTGCCACTTATTTTGAAGAGTCTTTGGTATTGGGCAATGGTATGCAGGGCGCTACAGTCTTTGGTGGTATTGGAACAGATAAGATATACCTAAATGATTTAACCCTTTGGTCTGGAGAGCCCGTTAATGCCAACATGAATCCCAATG
>JBDKFR010000019.1:0-15788 GCA_039798645.1 Bacteroidota bacterium | reverse complement strand
TTATTTGAGAAAGAAGAGGGCATGAAGCAAATTGAGTCGGCACAATATATTAAAGGCTTACACAATTTAATTAGTGCACACTTTGACTTAAAAAATATTGATAAGTTTAAAGAAACCATTTGCTTGTTAGAGCAGTTCAGTGACACACCAATAGTGTTAAATAACAAGAATAATTTAATACAGTCTTTTGTTTATTTATACATTGCAAAAATTAACCAGCACTTCCTGGAAGGTACATTTAGCGAAGGTTTGGCGATGATTCCAAGTATGGAAGAAAAGCTAAAAGAAATTGAAATGTATATAGATAGTCACCGTGTATTGGTATTTTATTATAAAATTGCCTGCTTGTATTTTGGAGCAGGTGATGCTGCTAAAACAATTGACTATTTAAATAGTATTATTAATTGGAAAGTAAACCTTCGCGATGACTTACAATGTTATGCGCGCTTACTACATTTAATTGCTCATTATGAATTAGGTAACATGGAAGTAGTTGCCTACCTATCTAAATCGGTTTATCGTTTCATGTCGAAAATGAAAAACTTAGGTGCAGTAGAAGAGGTGTTATTTAATTTTTTAAGGAACACTATCCAGTCCGGCAAGCAAGCTTCCTTTGAAAATTTATTAGCAACCCTACAACCCTTGGAAAAAAATAAATTAGAAAGTCGCGCCTTCATGTACTTAGATATTATTTCCTGGTTAGAAAGTAAAATTCAAAACAAAGATGTGCAGACTATTATTAGAGAAAAATTTATATTAGGGAACAAGTAGAAAAACTCAAATTAAAATACGCTACCATAAAAAAGCCTTCACATATGCGAAGGCTTTTTTATGAGCTAGTTGAACGCATTTAGCTTGCGTACATTGCTTCAATATCTTGCTCGAAATTGGCTAAAATATTTTTTCGTCTTATGCTCAGCTTTGGCGTCATTTCACCATTGTCAATGGTAAACTCTCTTGGAATTAAAGTGAATTTTTTGACTTGTTCTACCTGATTAAATAACTGATTGTATTCATTAACAATGTCATTTATTAACGCTATTACTTTTTCATTTTTTACAATCTCCTCATTGTTATTATATTCAACTCCTTGTTGTTTTGCCCATTCCTTTAGTTTAGAAAATCCTGGTACAATTAAGGCACTTACAAACTTTTTATTATCCCCTATCAATACGATTTGCTCAATAAAAGGACTCTCCTTCATCTTGTTTTCAATTGGTTGAGGTGCAACATATTTACCACCACTGGTTTTAAATAATTCTTTTTTACGATCGGTGATTTTTAAAAATTTACCATCAATAATTTCTCCAATATCACCCGTATGTAACCAACCATTAATGATCGTTTCGGCAGTTAAGTCCGGGCGTTTATAATAACCCAACATAACGCTTGGGCCCGCTACACAAATTTCTCCATCGGGTTCCAACTTATATTCAACTCCATTAATTACATGACCCACTGTACCAAATTTAGTGCCACCTGGTGTTCTTAAATTGATACTAATAATCGGGCTGTTTTCGGTAGGACCATAACCTTCATACACATTGATTTGTGCTGCATTGAAAATACGTAGTAATTTAACCTGACAAGCCGCACCACCTGTTACAATAAATTTAATATTACCTCCCAATGCTTCACGCCATTTACTGAATATTATTTTATTGGCTAGTTTTAATTGTATTCGATACCATAATGAACCAGGAATAAGATTATCATATTTTTCACCTAATGCAACTGCCCAGAAAAATAGTTTTCGTTTTATACCAGTAAGCTCTTCCCCTTTAATCATAATTTTTTCAAACACTTTTTCTAGTAACCTAGGAACGGTTGAAAAAGCATCAGGAGAAATTTCTTTTAAATTATCACCAATGGTTTCAAGGCTTTCAGCATAATAAATGCTCATGCCACTATACATATAAATGTAGGATGCCACTTTTTCAAAAATATGATTGAGTGGTAAAAAACTTAATACTTTATAGGTTGGATTGTCAGGGAAAGGAAAACTTTGTTTACCTGACTGTAAATTGAAATATATATTTTTATGCGTTAACATCACACCCTTTGGTGTACCTGTTGTTCCAGATGTATAAATAAATGTTGCTACCTGTTCAACCGGTATGGTTTTTTTAATCACCTCCACCTGATTCAATAAATCAGCATCTGTTAAACATAATTCTGACCAGTGCTTTGCACCTTCAATATGATCAAAAGTATATACTTCTTTTAAGCAAGGAACTTGATCTTTTATGGACATTACCTTATTATACAAGTCAATATTGCTTGCAAACATATATTTAACCGAAGCATCATTTAAGATAAAAGTTAATTCTAATGGATTAGTTGTAGGATAAACTGGAACCCATATCACACCTATTTGTTGCGTTGCCATATCCGAAATAAGCCACTCTGGACGGTTCGCACTAATGATAGCAATTTTATCACTTCCTTCTGGTGTAAAATCATTGGCTGATAAACCTAAACTCAATAAACCTGCGCTTAATTGATTTACAGTTGTCGCCACTTCCTGAGAGGAATATTTTCTCCAACTGCCGTTTTCTTTAGCAGTCAACATATCCTCTTTTGGAAAATGTTGCAATTGATGTTCGATACAATCGAATAGTCTTTTACATTCCATAGTCAAGCAAAATTTGTATAACAAAATACAAAGAAAGGTGGAGAAAAAAAAGTTATAAACTTTTTAAAAAAATAAAAAACCCAGCATTTAGCTGGGTTTGTAAAACTTATGTTGAATTAATAAATTAAATGTGTCAACAAACCGTCTCTTAGTTTGGGTTCAAACCAAGTACTTTTTGGCGGCATGACTTCACCCGCATCTGCAATATTAAATAATTGATCAATGGTTACTGGGTATAAGCTAATAGCTAATTGCATTTCACCACTGTCTACTCTTTTTTCCAATTCACTCAATCCTCTTATGCCTCCAACAAAATCAATACGTTTATCTGTTCGCTGATCCACAATACCCAATAGTTTAGATAAAATATTATTGGATAAAATAGTTACATCTAATACCCCAATTGGGTCGTTGTCATTATAAGTACCCGGTTTTGCTTTTAAAGTATACCACTTGCCTGCTAAATACATACCAAAACTGTGTAATTCAGTTGGTTTGTAAGCACCCTCATGTTCGGAAACTTCAAATTCATTGTTCAAGGCAGCAATAAACGCCTCGGCACTATGTCCATTCAAATCCTTAATAACACGGTTGTAATCCATGATAAACAATTGATTAGATGGAAATAAGGTAGTTAAAAAGTAGTCAGGACCTGTAGCCGATTTAATAACTAAATCATTGGGGTTCGCATTTGCGCTTTCCTCCAATAATGCCAATTTCACCTTTGCAGCTGATGCAGCACGATGGTGACCATCGGCTATATAAGTACAAGGCACTTCATTTTCGAATAAATGAGTGATTTGAGCAATGGTATCTTGATCACTTACAGCCCAAACCGTATGCTGAATACCGTCATCGGCTATAAAATCATAAACCGGATTTTTAGTAGTCTTCCATTTATCAATCAAAGTATCAATGGTTGCTTGATTACGATAAGCCAAGAACACATTGCCCGTTTGAGCACCCGTTGTTTTGATATGATTAATACGATCTAACTCTTTTTCTGGTCTTGTGAACTCATGCTTTTTAATAATGTCATTATTATAGTCATCAACGCTACTTACACAAACTAATCCTGTTTGCGCACGTCCATTCATTATTAATTGATAAATATAGTAACATGGTTTTGACTCTTTAAATAAAACATCTCTTTGTGAAAAAGCATTTAAATTTTCTAACGCTAAATCATAAACTTGTTGACTATGAATATCAGTTGTTTCTGGTAAATCAATTTCACTTTTTGTAATGTGTAAAAAAGAATATGCATTACCAACTGCTTCGATTTTTGCTTCCGCACTATTTAAAACATCGTATGGTTTACTTGCTACTTGCTTCGCTAATTGAGGCTGAGGTCTGAGCGCCTCAAAGGGTCTAATTTTTGCCATGAGGACAAATATCGTTCTTTTTTTTGAGTTATTATTCTTTTGTGGAAACAGTTTATTATTAATAAACTATTAAAAGTTTTTCATCAATTCACAAAAGGCTTCTACGCTACTAATTGGCAATGCGTTATACATACTTACCCTAATTCCACCAACGGTTCTGTATCCTTTTACGCCAATCATACCATTTGATTTACACAAAGCTAAAAATGCTTCTTCCCTAGCAGGATCGGTTAAAAAGAAAACTGCATTCATAATGCTACGATCTTCTTTTGCAATGGGGCAATAAAATGAGGGTAATGCATCAATGGTATTATATAATAATTCAGATTTTGCTTTATTACGTTTTTCCATTTCAATTAATCCTCCTTCTTTTTCAATCCATCTTAATGTTAATAAACTAACATAAATTGAAAATACCGGTGGCGTATTTAATAACGAACCCGCATCAATGTGTTTTTGATAATCTAAAATTGCAGGAATTTGTCTTTTTACTTTTCCTAATAATGATTTTTTTATAACAACTAAAGTGACCCCTGCAGCACCCATATTTTTTTGTGCACCAGCATAAATTAAATCAAATTTTTTGAAATTAGTGGGTCTACAAAATATATCAGAACTCATGTCACCTACTAAGGGCACATTGACCTGTGGGTATTGATGCCATTGCGTTCCCTCCACTGTGTTATTGGTGGTTATATGTAAATAACTAGTTCCTTCAGGTAATACTAATTGTTTATTTAAATAAGTATGTTTTTTATCTGAAGTGTCAGCAACGACTGTTACCGGACCAAATATTTTTGCTTCTTTTACTGCTTTATTTCCCCAAACACCGTTGTCACATATTGCAGCCATTCCATTTTCATCTAATAAATTCATTGGCACTTGCATGAATTGCATAGTGGCACCTCCTTGTAAAAAAAGTACTTCATATTCATCCCCTAAATCCATTAATCTTTTCACAGTTGCCTTTGCCTCTTCCACTACTTCCACAAAAAAACTAGTACGGTGACCAATTTCTAAAATTGATAAACCCGTATTATTAAAATTATGGATAGCAGCAGCAGCTTGTTCCAATACTTGAGTTGGTAAAATAGCTGGGCCTGAATTAAAATTGTGCAATTGCATTTTCTGAATAAATTAAAAACTAAAAAAAATTAACATCAACTGATATACTTTTTCAAATCATCAAATGATGCTTTACTTTATGTCAACATCAAATGATGCCTTCGTTTACTTTACTTCAACATCAACTAATATACTTTTTCAGTACATCAAATGATGCCTATGCATCATTTTCTTCTTCCTCGTCAACTGTTGTTACACCGCCCGATACAACATACTTCATTGCTTCAGCAGCACTAATTCCTTTTGGTAATTTTTTAATTCTACTCATAGGAATAATAAATGTAATACCAGATATCGCATAAGAATGAGGTACATATACTGTTATATAATCAGCCATGCCAAAGTGAGCAGTATTTTCTTGGGTAATAAATCCAATTCTCCAAACATCCTGCGAATCCACATTCACTAAAACAGGAACATCAAATTTTTTCTTATTACCAGCAAAGGCTTCTAAAAAATCTTTGACCGATGAATAAATGATTTTAATCCCCGGTGTTCTTTCAAGTACTTTATCAAAAACTGACACCAGTTTTTCCATAAAATAAAGGGATGATAACCAGCCCACTAGCAATACTAATGATATGACAACTACAAATCCCAATCCAGTAACTTTTGGAATTTGACCGTTCACCGATGCAAAACGAATCGGGAACATTGAATTTAAAATATTAGGTAAGAAATTGTCCACCCAATTAAACAAACTAACAATAACCCATACAGTAATTCCTATTGGCGCCAATACAATGACACCCTGAAAAAATAGCTGCGCTAGGTAGGAAAAAAACTGTTTTCGTTTGACTTTTTGCCTTAAACTGGGCATTTGTGATGATTTAGAGGGCAAATTTCCACCTTTTTTACCATTCAACATAAATAATTAAACATTTACCTCGGAAACTTTGAAAACTAATTTAGTTTCTGTAGTTTTGCGCCTCAAATCGAACCATGGAGAATAGAATATTGCTCAAATCAAGGGAATTAATGACCAAACATGGTGTCAAGCATGTCACCATGGACGACCTTGCCTCCCAATTAGGCATTAGCAAAAAAACGATATACCAATTTTATAAAGACAAAGACGCCGTTGTTATGGCGGTTGTCAACCTGGAATTGGAAGAACAATCCTTGAAATGCGAAGAAACACAAAACATGGCTGAAAATGCAGTTCATGAAATGTATATGATGTTACAGGACATTCAGCTCATGTTCAAAAATATGAACCCGATGACCATGAACGAATTGGCAAAGTATTATCCTGAAGCGTTCGCGCGCATCCAAAAGCACAAGGATGAGTTCATGCATAAAATCATTAAAACAAATTTGGAAAAAGGAATCGAGCAAGGTGTTTACCGAAAAGAAATTGATCCTGAAATTTTATCAATTTACCGATTAGAAACAAGCTTTGTTCCCTTTAATACAGAACTATATCCATTTAGCAAATTTGATATAGCGAAAGTAACAATTCAAATTATTGAAAACTTTATTTATGGTGTTATGTCCATTAAAGGAATTGAATTAATGGAGAAATATAAAAGTGTTGAATCATCAAATAGTGCAGCATCTGAAGTGGATGAAATGGATGCATAGGCAGCAATAGATAGGAATAATAAATAATAAAATAAATTAAACAAGCAATAAATAAACAAAATGAAAAAACTATTTTTTTTCTTTCTAAGTTTTACAGTTGTCCAATTGAGTCAAGCACAAGAGGACAAAAAACCGGTTCACGAATTTTCTCTAGATCAATGTGTTGAATTTGCGCAAACAAATAATGTGCAAGTTAAAAACTCATTATTGGCTATTCAAGTTCAAGCACAAACAAATCGTGAAATTGGTGCTGCTGCATTACCAACTATCACCACAAGTACAGGTGTTGTTGATTATACAACCATTCCAACTTCACTATTACCAGCACAAATTTTTGGTGGACCTGCTGGAACTTTTATTCCAGTACAATTTGGTACCAAGTTTAATGCAAACTATGGGGCTAACTTACAACAACTTTTATTTGATGGACAAGTATTCATCGCCTTACAAGCACGTGCTACTTCTATGAAGTTGCAAAAGCAAAATGCAGCATTAACACAAGAAGCTATTAAGGCAAATATTTATAAAATATACTATCAGCTTTCTGCAAGTAAAACACAATTAAACATTTTAGATGCGAACATAAGTCGTTTGAGCGCATTAGCACATGATGCAGAAATCATGTATAAAAATGGTTTTGCTGAAAAGTTAGATGTGGACAAAGTATCCGTTCAGTTAAATAATTTAGAAACCGAGAAGTTAAAGGCCAATAACAGTGTTGCCATTGGTTATATGGGTTTAAAAATGCTAATGGGTATGCCTGTAAAAGACAGCCTCGTTTTAACGGATGTGATTAATGAAAAAAGTTTAACCAATGACATTTTATCTGATGCTGAATTTAAATATGATGTTAGAAAAGATTATCAATATTTAAGTTCAGTAAAATCGTTGAATGAATATAATATCAAAAGATATCAATTAAGTAATTTACCAACCATCGCCCTAGGTGCTAGTTATTCTAAAAATGCACAAAGAACCAAGTTTGACTTTTTTGAAGGAGGCAATTGGTTTACTACTTCGTTAATAAGCTTAAATATTAGCCTTCCGATTTTTAACGGCTTTGCAACTGATGCACGTATTAAAAGAACTAAGATCGAATTAAAGCAAACTCAAAATCAAATTGAGTCCCTAAAAAATAATATTGACAACGAGGTTACACAAGCAAAGTTAAACTACATATCATCGGTGGCTACTGTAAAATTTCAAAAGACCAATATGGAATTAGCTGAAAAAGTATACCAACAGACAAAAAAGAAATTTGAAGCGGGTACGGGTTCCAATACGGAAATATCTGCTTCACAAGCCGACTTAGTGAGTGCTCAAAATAATTATATGAATGCACTTTATAGTGCCTTAATTGCTAAAGTAGATTTATTAAAAGCTACTGGTAAATTATAAACAAAAAATAACACAAATAATAAAATATATAAAAATGAAACATAGTTTAAAATTATTTACAATCGCTTTCATCCTATTAGGAGCTGCTTGTGGGGATAGCAATAATAGTATTGAAGCAAAAAAAGCAAGTTTAGAAAAACTAAAAAAACAAGTATTAGATATTAATGCTCAAATTGCTAGTATCGAAAAAGAAATTGGTAGTGCTGGAAAAGATCAAGCACAATCGGTATTGGTAGTTATAGCACCAATTGTTAATCAAGATTTTAACCATTACGTTGAATTACAAGGTAAAGTTGAATCAGAAAGCGTATCCTTTGTAACACCAAGAGCTGGTGGAGGTCAAGTGAAAGCATTGTTCGTAAAAAGAGGTGACCGCGTTAGAAAAGGTCAATTGATTTTACAGTTAGACAATAGCTTGATCAAACAAAGTGCTGCTGCAGCTGCACAAAATTTAGAGACTGTTAGGGCTCAAGCTGCTTTAGCAAAAAGTGTATATGAGAAACAAAAAAACTTATGGGAGCAAAATATTGGTAGTGAAATTCAATTAATGACGGCTAAAACAAATGCCGATGCTTCTGCTAGTCAATTAAGAGCAGCTACTGAACAAGTGGGTATGATGAAGGATCAATTAGCTTATACAAGTGTTTACAGTGATGTAGATGGTGTAGCTGAAGAAGTAAATGTTAAGGTGGGTGAATTATTTGGAGGTCCTGGTCAGATTAAAATTGTTAACACTACTAAATTAAAATTAACAAGTTTGGTTCCTGAAAATTATGCTGGTAAAATTAAAGTGGGAAGTGAAGCCAATTTATTTTTCCCAGATATTCAAAAGACAGTTGATACTAAGTTAGCAGTGGTGGGTACTGTGATTGATCCATTGAGCAGAAGTTTTTATGTTGAATCTAAATTACCTGTAGATAATAATTTCCGTCCTAACCAATTAGTACAAGTAAAAATTAAAGACTATACAAAAAAGAACGCTATTATCATACCTATTAATATTGTTCAAAATGATGATAAGGGTAAATTCATTTACGTAGCCGTTACAGAAAATGGCAAATTGGTTGCTCGTAAAAAGTCAATTACAATTGGAGAATTTTATGGTAACAATATTGAAATTTTAGCAGGTTTAAGCGCTGGAGAACAAATGATTACCGAAGGTTTTCAATCATTGTATGATGGTTTAAATATCACAACTAAATAAGGGGTTTCATTCATCATTAATAAAGCACAATCGATCATATGTCGACAATTAATAAAATAAAAGAAAAATTTAAGGAGTTTGGTCCTACCTCTTGGAGTATCACCAACAAAACTTCTATTTACCTACTAATGCTGTTTATTAGCTTGGGTGGTATCTTCCAATTCCTGACTTTACCAAAGGAACAATTTCCAGAAGTAATCATTCCAACCATGTTTGTACAAACAGTGTATGTTGGTAATTCACCTAAGGATATTGAAAACCTAGTAACTAGACCTATTGAAAAACAAATTAAAAGTATCAGTGGCGTAAAAATTAACAAGTTTACTTCCTCTTCTCAACAGGACTTCTCTTTAATTACGGTTGAGTTTAGCACCGATGTTAAAACAGATGTGGCTTTACAAAAAGTGAAGGACGCCGTTGATAAAGCAAAGGGTGAACTTCCTAATGATCTAACACAAGAGCCTCGTGTAATGGAGTTAAACATTAGTGATCAGCCCATTATGTTTGTGAACATTAGTGGTAATTACAATACGGTTCAATTAAAGAAATACGCCGACGATTTAAAAGATAAATTAGAGGGTATTCCACAAATTAATAGAATTGATTTAGCAGGTGCTCCTGAAAGAGAGTTTCAAATTAATGTTGACAACTACCGCATGCAAACTGCAGGAATCACTTTTGATGATATCAGCGCAGCAATACAAAGAGAAAATTTAGACTTATCAGGCGGTTTGTTAGAAGTAGGCAATATGCAGCGTAACCTTCAATTAAAGGGTCAATTAAAAAATGCGAATGATATTGCAAATATTATAGTGCGAAATACAAACGGTGCTCCCATTTATTTAAAGGATGTTGCTTCTATTAAAGATACCATCAAGAATACGGAAAGCTTTGCACGTTTAAATGGTAAAAATGTATTGACATTAAATATCATTAAACGTAATGGTGAAAACTTAATTGCCACATCTGACGCTGTTAAAAAAATGGTTGAAGATGCAAAAGCTAATGTGTTTCCAAAAGATTTAAATGTAGTAATATCTGGTGACCAAAGTATTCGTACACGTAGTTCATTTACTGAATTAGTTAACTCCATCGTGATAGGATTTATTTTGGTGTTAGTAGTATTAATGTTCTTTATGGGTGTTACCAATGCATTCTTTGTAGCCTTATCGGTACCCTTGAGTATGTTTGTTGCCTTTGTATTTTTACCAGCTGGTGACTTAGTAGTAGGTTCTCATATTACTTTGAACTTCATGGTATTATTTGCCTTATTATTTGGATTAGGAATTATTGTTGATGATGCCATTGTGGTAATTGAAAATACGCACCGCATTTTTGTGCAAGGAAAAGGAAAGCTAACTGCTACTACCTCTGCTAAGATGGCTGCAGGTGAAGTATTTATTCCAGTATTAGCAGGAACCATTACCACATTAGCACCATTCTTCCCATTATTATTCTGGCCAGGTATCATTGGTAAATTCATGGTGTACTTACCTGCCATGTTAATATTTACATTAGCTGCATCATTAGTAGTTGCCTTTATCATGAACCCAGTATTTGCTGTTGACTTCATGAATCATGAGGATGACGCACATGCAGAAGAACCTAAATCAGCCATTTTCAAAAAGAAGAATTTTTGGATTCCTGTTGGCGTTGGCATTTTATTAGATATCGCAGGATTTACATTCTTAGGTAACCTATTGATATTTATTATGATCACTGTAGTGGCTAATAAATACTTTATCAATGATATGATTGTGAAGTTTCAAACTTCTACCTTACCTAAATTAATGGACTGGTATGAAAGAACATTGAGAAATGCATTAAGCGGATGGAGACCTGTTAAATTGTTGATAGGTACTTTTGTTTTGCTAATTTTATCATTCATTATTTTAGGTATTAGTGTGGCGACAGGAAGAGTCGGTATTGAATTTTTCCCTAAAGGTGATCCGAATCAAATATATGTTTACTTAAAATTACCTTCTGGAAGCAATGTGAATTATACCGATTCCATTACAAGAGTATTAGAAGCAAAAGTCAACAAGGTTTTAGATAACGACAAAGGACAAAATGTTTTAGTAGAAAGTATCATTAGTAATGTGGCAGTTGGCGCTGGCGATCCAATGCGTGGCGATAGAAGTAATCGTGCCGAACTTGGTCGTATTCAAGTCAATTTTGTTGAATTTGAAAAGCGTCATGGTAAATCAACAGCTCCTTATTTGGATAATTTAAGAAATGAATTAAAGGGTGTTCCAGGTGCTGAAATTTCAATTGATCAAGAATCAAGCGGACCACCAACAGATCCTCCAGTGAATATTGAAATCCAAGGTGATGATTTTGATAAATTGGTAAAAACAGCCGTAGGTTTAAAAAACTATTTAGATGCCGCACAAATACCAGGTATCAATACTTTAAAGATGGACGTGGATTTACAAAATCCTGAATTAACCTTAACCATTGATCGTGAACGTGCATTAATTGAAGGGGTGAGTAGTGCACAAGTTGGTATGCAAATTAGAACCGCTCTTTTTGGAAAGGAAATTTCTAAAATTAAAGAGGGTAAAGAGGAATATAAAATTCAATTAAGAAGTCAAGAGTTACAACGAAACAACTTAGTTGATTTATTAAATATGCGTTTATCCTTTAGAGACATGGCTGCTGGTGGTATGGTTAAAAATATTCCTATTAGTAGTTTAGTTAAAGTTGAGCCTACAAGTACATTTGGTAGTATTAAAAGAAAAGATCAAAAACGATTAATTCAATTAAGTTCAAATGTATTGCTAGACAAAGGATATAATCCAACAGCAGTAAATGCTGTAATTGCTCAATATATTTCCAATTTTAAGGGTATATCTGAAGGTGTTACAGTTAAACAAACGGGTGAAAATGAACAACAATTAGAAACAGTTGCGTTTTTAGGAAAGGCATTGATTATTGCTTTAATGCTAATTTTATTTACTTTGGTATTACAGTTTAACTCCGTTTCAAAATCAGTGATCATCTTAACTGAAATTTTATTTAGTATCATAGGCGTATTCTTAGGATTCTCTATTTTCGGAATGAAAATTTCGGGGGTAATGACTGGATTAGGTATTGTAGGATTAGCTGGTATCGTTGTGAAAAACGGTATCCTTGTTATTGAATTTGCTGACGAGCTAAGATCAAGAGGTATGAAAACAAGAGAAGCAGTTGTACAAGCTGGTAAAACAAGAATTATTCCAGTAATGTTAACCGCTTTGGCCGCGATACTTGGTTTTATTCCAATTGCAATTGGTTTCAACATCAATTTCGTTACCTTATTTAGTGAGTTAAATCCACATATCTTTTTTGGTGGCGATAACGTAGCCTTCTGGAAGCCATTAAGCTGGACATTAATATTCGGTTTAATTTTCGCTTTCTTTATGACCTTGTTTATTGTACCAGGTATGTATATCATTGCTGAAAGACTTCGTCGTCCAATGCGCCGCCACTTTGGTGGTAAATGGATTAGCATGCTAGGTATTCCTCCATTAACAATTGTCTTTATCCCATTGGTTTTTGTAACAATGTATTTACACAAAAGAAATGTAAAACGTCGTATAGCAAATCGAAATGCAAATGGTGATGCAACTGTAAATGGTTCATGGTATTAATAAGTATCTATTTTACAAATAGTACACTCATTAAAAAAGCCCTTCGAAATTCGAAGGGCTTTTTTGTTAATCAAATATGGTTCGGAATATATTTGATCTCCTATTTCCAAAATAGGTTGTATAGGTTAATTCAAAACTGTTTTGTTTAATAGTTGCCTGTGTTAATTGGTTACTATAAATATCATAACTCATACCTAAAATATGCTCTCCTAATAATAATTTGAAACTAGGTATTAATGCATCACCAAGGCGATAATAACATCCAACATATATTCTTTTATCGTTGTAATCGGTTTTTTCAATAGGTATGCCTAAGGATGCGCCTGCTAATATTTGACGATTACTGTTTTTATTGATATAGGAGGCATGAAAACTTGCAGCATAAGTTTCAAAAAAACTTGTTTCATAGTTTACAAATAAAATAGTCTTGGGGCTCATGCTAGGACTCGTAGTAGTCGTTAATAAATCAGGTTTTGACTGAAAAAACAAACTAGCTCCAGTTTCTAAATATTCATTGTCGGTATGTCTATTAAATACTACCCCCGCATTCATTGAAAAATTAGATGCATTATTTTTAAATACTTCGGCTGTAGTTGCACTTAAAAAATTCGCATTCCCATCATACTGATCTGCAAAAGTTAATTTAGTTCTATCAACACTTCTATTCGTATAAGTGGCACCCAAGCCAAGTGAAATATTATTGTTGTAATTATTATCTGTAAAAATATGATAAGCAGCATTAAAGGTTACATGATTTGAGTTGATAGCGCCTCCCATGATTTGATCAGATAATACATTAATACCTAAACCTAAATAATTGATGCCACCAAGCATTTGAGGTGATGATTTCCAATCAAAACCAGCAAATATGGTTTGATAGGCTTTGTTATTATCTACTAATTGAGATCTAAAATTTGCATTTAGTTTTTGGTCATACGCACCTTTACCAACCGATGCAGGACTTAAAAACTGATTAGCACTAAAAGGTTGTGACAAAAACGGATCCTGCGCAACAGCTCGTGATACAAGTGTAAAAAACAAAATAATATGTAAAATATGTTTTGACATTGTATCTTTTATTTAATTAAAACCGATTGACCTGATGTTTTAATTGTTTCACCATCTATTGTAGTATATTCTGCAATCCAGTAATAAACATCTGCTTCTTGCATTACTCCATTTAGTCTGCCGTCCCAACCATATTTAATTTCTTTGGTATCATAAACTAAAACGCCATATCTATTAAATATTTTGAAATAGTTAAGCCCTTTCAAACTTGATTTAGCAATTATGTTTAAATAATCATTTAATCCGTCATTATTAGGCGAGAAAGCTGAGGGTACAATAAATAGTGCAGTTTGATTGATAGTCATTTGTAAAACCTCACTTTCTTTTGAAATACAATTATTGCCATCTGTTAAATGATAGGTTATGTCTAACTTTCCTTTACCAATAGCTTTTAATAATACATCCTTGTTACCTGAAATAATAATTGCTTTTGTAGGATCAGACAATGACCAAGTATAACTTACAGGTTGTTTAACTACACTAGGATTAGCATTCAAAGTAAATTCATTATCTACTAATACCGTATTCACAGCAGTTGTAATGGCTCCCGCCACAGGTATTGGATTAAATGTTACCAATGTTTCGGTTGGTACACTTGCACAATTGGAAATTTTATTTATTGCTATAGCACTATATAATCCTGCTTTGAAAACGGTTATATTATTTTCGGTATCAGGCAACTTCACATAATTAGGTGCAAACCAACTATAATTATAATCACTTGCTAATCCATTATTGACATTTGCAACTAATGGTGAAGGGGCTCCATCACACACAATTGAATTGCGAATATTCACAACTGGAATTTTATTGACATTAATATAAATACTGTCTAAATTTTGACATCCGTTAATATCAAATCCACTTACATAATATTTTTGTGCCTTAGTTGGGATAAATGAAACACCATCATTTACATTGTCTGACCAGGTATAGCCGATTCCTCCTGATGCAGATAATTTAATGCTTCCTCCTTCACAAATTGATGTGTCAGAAGCAATTGCTTTTATTATAGGCTGAGGTATTACTTCAATTGTTCTAACTACTGTGTTTTTACATCCATTAGCTCCTGTTCCAACTACGGTATAATTATTAGTGGTAGTTGGATTAAAGGTTTGTCCATTTACAACATTATTATCCCAAGTATAACTAACTGCTCCATTTCCGCTTAATACAACATTTGTGTTAGCACATACAGTTGGTTCATCAGGTACCATGCTTACCCATACATTAGGTAAAGGCAATACCTGAATATTTTTACTAGCTGTAGCTGTACATCCATTAACATCAGTTCCAATAACAGTATATGACCTTGTTGAACCTGGATTAAATGCTTGTCCATTCACTACTCCATTATCCCATGTATAATTATCTGCACCAGTTGCCGTTAGGGTTGAACTATCTTTAAGACATATAATGCCCGAAGCAGGAATTACTCCTATCGTTACAACGGGTAGTGGATTTACCTGAACCGTTGTGCTAATAGTATTAGAACATCCATTCACATCGGTTCCTACAACTGTATAAACTCCTGTTGTAGTAGGATTAAATTTTTGTCCATTGATTATTCCTTGACTCCATCTATAATTATTAGCACCAGTTGCACTTAAGATTACACTATCGTTCAAACATATAATACCAGTTTCAGGTACCATCGTTATCGATAAGTTGGGTAAATTACTTACTGTAACCGTTTTGGTGACTGTATCCTTACATCCGTTGGCATCTGTTCCAATAACAGTATAAAGTCTTGTAAC
>JBDKFR010000018.1:0-27483 GCA_039798645.1 Bacteroidota bacterium | reverse complement strand
ACGTCCAATAATTAAATGACGCTCTCCTTTAAATTCTTTTTTAATTCTTTCTGCAACATCTTTCTCCACACAGGTTAAATCCATTGGTGGTAAAAATTGACCATCAGGTAAAACGTCTAATCCATCACGGTTACCAGAAATGCCAGCAAACTTTTCTACATAATCATACCATGGCGCAATGTCCTTATAACGAACTGGCCAATCCACTCCTACGCCTTCTTTTCCATTGGCTTCAAAATCCAAATCAGACCAACGATAGCTTTGACGGCCCCACATTAAGGAACGTCCCCCAACATGATATCCTCTAAACCAATCGAAACGCTTGGTTTCAACATATGGGCTATCCTTATCCACTGCCCAATAATCTAAATTAGTTTCGTTTAAAGGATAATCTCTTTTTAAAACTGGATAGTCTTTTATCATTTGTTGGGTTCTGCCACCACGGTGTGGATGATCCCAAGCTTCCTTGTTTGCATTTACATAATCTTTGATGTGCTCAATATTTCGACCACGTTCAAGCATTAAAACTTTTAATCCTTTTTCGGTAAGTTCTTTTGCAGCCCAGCCACCGCTGATACCAGATCCTACTACAATTGCGTCATACTGTTGTCCCGCCATTTTGGTAAATTTTATTTGTGAATTGGAATTTTATTAAAAAAAGTTGATTGATTAATATTTGTTTTTTGTTCCCTTATTTTTAAACATCGCAAATTTTTATTGCGGCTTTTAAAGAAGCGATTTTATCCGGATCCTTTGGCATAAATTCTTGCGCTACATATCCTTTATAACCACTTTCTACTATCGCGCGCATGATAGCAGGATAATATAGCTCCTGACGTTCATCAATTTCATGACGTCCTGGAACACCTGCCGTATGATAATGACCAAAGTATTGATGATTGTTTTGAATAGAACGAATTATATCACCTTCATCAATTTGCATATGATAAATGTCAAACAAAATTTTAAAATTAGGTGACCCTAAACGCTTACAAAGTTCAATACCCCAAGCGGACTTGTCGCCCATGTAATCCTTGTGATCAATACGCGAATTGAATAATTCAATTTGAATAATCACGCCTAGCTTTTCAGCCAACGGCATAATTTGTTTTAATCCAGTCACACAGTTTTGCAAACCCGTTTCATCATCCATACCATTTCGATTACCCGCAAAACATATTAAATTGGTATAACCAGCTTCTGCCACTAATTTAATCCCTTCTAAATAATCCTTAATTAGCCACTCATGATTTTTTAAATCATTCCACCCCTTTGTTAAACTTGTTTCACCTGCAGTATAACACATGGAACAATTCAAACCATATTTTTTAGCGACTGGCCATTCATTAGGTTTTAATAAATCAATCGCAGTAAATCCAATTTCATTAATCACTTTGCATAAATCTTCCAAAGGCATATCATTATAACACCACCTACAAACGGAATGATTAATATTACCTTTTAGTGGTGAATGCTGATTGACAGCCGATGCCATTACAGCTTTAGGAATTACTACTCCCGCAGCCACAGCAGCCGATCCAGTTATAACTTGTTTCAGTAAACTCCTTCTATTAATAGATGATGACATAGCAAGACGAGGTTCGTTAATTAAATCGCAATCGAGGATAAATGTAAATTTTATTTGCGTTCTTTTAAAATATTTTTGATGAAAAAGTAGTGTTTTTAAGAAAATTAAGGGAAATTGCTATTGTGTTATTTTGAAAGTGTTATCATGACACAATAAAACGATTGTCTAGTACTATAAATTACAAAAAAAATGAATAGAAAATTGCGCATGGGTATGGTTGGCGGTGGCCAGGATGCCTTTATCGGTGCCGTTCATCGCATAGCAGCTAATATGGACGGATTAATAGAATTAGCATGTGGTGCATTGAGTATTAATCCTGAAATTGCAAAGGCTTCTGGAAAAGCGTTGTTTTTACCAGATTCCAGAACCTATACCACCTTTGAAGAAATGATAAAATCCGAGGCTGCTTTGCCTGCAGACCAACGCATGGATTTTGTTACAATTGTTACCCCGAATTTTGCGCATTTTGCACCAGCTATGATGGCCTTAGATTATGGCTTTCATGTGGTAATAGAAAAACCTATAACACTTTCGTTGGATGAGGCAAAACAATTAAAGAAAAAATTAGACGAAACCGGCCTTACACTTTGCTTAACACATACATACTCAGGTTATCCAATGGTGAAGCAAGCAAAAGCCATGATTGCCGACGGAAAATTGGGAAAAATAAGAAAAGTATGGGTAGAATACCCGCAGGGTTGGTTGAGTAAATTATCAGAAAGAGAAGGTAATAAGCAAGCAGCTTGGAGAACAGACCCAAGCAAGTCAGGTAAAAGCTCCGTGATGGGTGATATTGGAACACATGCTGCACATTTGGCCGAATACATTTCAGGCGGAAAAATTACCGATATCTGTGCTGAATTAAATACACTAGTTGAAGGAAGAATTATGGATGATGACGGCGCTGTAATGCTAAAGTTTGACAATGGCTCAAAAGGAGTGTTAATGGCATCTCAGGTAGCTGCTGGTGAAGAAAATGCATTAAAAATTAGAGTTTATGGAGAACTTGGGGGAATAGAATGGTTCCAACATGAGCCTAATTCATTATTAGTAAAGTGGTTGGATCAGCCAACACAAATATACCGAGCAGGTAGTGCCCATTTATATAAAGCTGCAACACATAACTGTCGAACTCCGGCTGGACACCCAGAAGGATATTTAGAAGCTTTCGGAAATATTTATCGCAATTTTGCATTAACATTAGGATGTAAAATTGATGGTACAACGCCTACTGCCGAAATGCTTGATTTCCCTGGAATCGAGGACGGATTAAGAGGAATGGCATTTATTGAAAATGTGGTGGCATCATCACAGTCAGATAAAAAATGGACGGCTCACGTTTTGTAAAATAATTTAACAAATTAGCAATTGAAATTAGTTAGCTTTTTAATAAAATTAATATGACAACCGTAAAAGGACCAGCAATATTTTTAGCACAATTTATGGGCGATACAGCCCCTTTTAATACTTTAGAGAATATCTGTAAATGGGCTGCTAGCCTAGGTTTTAAAGGAGTACAAATTCCAAGTTGGGATGCACGTTGTATTGATTTGCAAAAAGCGGCAGAAAGTAAAACTTATGCCGATGAAATAAAAGGAATTGTAAACGCAGCAGGTTTAGAAATTACAGAATTGTCAACGCATTTGCAAGGTCAATTAATAGCCGTACACCCTGCTTATGATGCACAGTTTGATGGATTCGCTCCTGTTGAAGTTCGTGGTAATTCAAAAGCAAGAACACAGTGGGCGGAACAACAATTAATTTATGCAGCAAAAGCTTCTCAAAATTTAGGATTAAACGCATCAGCAACATTTAGCGGTGCTTTATTATGGCATACCGTTTACCCATGGCCACAACGTCCTGCAGGATTAGTGGAAACAGGATTTACAGAACTTGCTAAAAGATGGATGCCGATATTAAATGAATACGACAAAGTAGGTGTTGACCTTTGTTATGAAATTCATCCGGGCGAGGATTTACATGATGGCGTTTCTTATGAAATGTTTTTAGACAAGGTAAATGGTCACAAGCGCGCTTGTTTATTATATGATCCATCCCACTTTGTTTTACAATGCATGGATTACTTAGGCTACATTGATGCCTTCCATGAACGCATAAAAATGTTCCATGTAAAGGATGCCGAATTTAATCCAAGTGCAAAACAAGGCGTTTATGGTGGTTATCAAAATTGGATTGACCGCGCAGGGCGATTCAGATCATTAGGTGATGGTCAAGTTGATTTTAAAAGTATATTTAGCAAACTTGCCGCATACGATTATAAAGGTTGGGCGGTAATGGAATGGGAATGTTGCTTAAAACATCCTGAAGTAGGGGCAGCTGAAGGTGCTGTGTTTATTCAAAACAATATCATTAAAGTAACGGAAAAAGCTTTTGATGATTTTGCAAGCACCGGCTCAGACGAAGCATTTAATAAAAAAATATTAGGCATTAATTAATAAAGAATAAAATAAAAATTAAAGTATGAAAAAGGTTTTAGGAACAATGGTAGTTGTAGTATCATTAATGGCTTGTGGAGGAAACAAGGAAAGTAAAACAACTGAAGGCGCAACAACAGCAGCTGCTTCAACTAATTCATTAGCTGACAATCCTGATTATCAAAAAGGATTAGCATTGGTAGGAAAAAGCGATTGTTTAACTTGCCATAAGGTGGATGAAAAAAATATTGGACCTGCATATAGAGAAGTAGCGGCTAAATATGAGAACAATGATGAGAATGTAAAAATGCTTGCAGGAAAAATTATCAAAGGTGGAAGTGGCGTTTGGGGCGCAATTCCAATGACTCCGCATCCAACATTATCACAAGAAGATGCTGAAGCTTTAGCTAAATATGTATTGTTATTAAAAAAATAGGGTCTTAAACCAAACGATTGCTTATGAAAAAAATACTACTTGCAGTATTCACAATGCTTGTTATAACACAAGTAAATGCACAAGAAAAATGGGTTTCTTTATTTGATGGCAAATCAACAAATGGCTGGCATAGCTATGGCGAGAAAACTGCTGGTGCTGCTTGGAAAGCTGTGGATGGGAACTTAGTTTTTGATCCATCTGCAAAAATGAATAATAAAGGTGGGGGTGACTTAGTAAGTAACGATAGCTTCAATGATTTTCATTTACAATTAGAATGGAAGATTTCTAAGAACGGTAATAGTGGAATCATATTTTTTGTACAAGACAATCCTGCAAAGTATGATAATACTTGGCATTCTGGACCTGAAATGCAAGTGTTAGATAATGATGGACATCCTGATGCGAAAATCATTAGTCATCGTGCTGGTAATTTATACGACTTGATTGTAGGCAACGAAGGTCATGTTAAACCATTTGGCGAATGGAATAAAGTAGATATCATTTCATCGAAAGGAGTATTAGAATTAAAAATGAATGATGTTACTGTTGTTAAAACACACTTAGGTGATGACGCTTGGAAAGAATTAATTAGAAGATCAAAGTTTGCTAAAGGTGAATCACCTGATTTCGGAAAAGTATTTTCTGGACATATTGCATTACAAGATCACGGTGATGCTGTAAGTTTCAGAAATATCAAGGTTCAAAAATTATAATATCTGGATACCTAAACTATCCATTGCACATATATTAAACATCTTGTCAAGGATAGCAATAAATAGCATTTCGCTTGGAAAATAATCATGAACAATTTATGCGTCAGGCCCTCGTGCAAGCACAGAGGGCCTTTGACGTTGATGAAGTGCCAGTGGGTGCAGTGATTGTAATGCATGGTAAGATTGTAGCAAAAGCATATAATCAAGTTCAGCTGTTAAAAGACGTAACTGCACATGCCGAAATTTTAGCCATCACCAGCGCTTGTGAAAGTTTACAATCTAAATATTTACCTGACGCCACTTTATATGTTACCCTGGAACCTTGCTTAATGTGTGCTGGGGCATTGTATTGGAATAAAATTGGCCATATTGTTTTTGGTGCCTACGATGAAAAAAATAGTTACCGTCGCGTTACAGAAAAAAATCCATTCCACCCTTCCACTACTTTGCTTGGTGGCATTCTGCAAGAAGAATGTGCATCGCTGATGCAGGCTTTTTTTAAAGCTAGGAGGTAGTTCAGCATATATAGCTAATCCTCAAATCCAATTAACTTACTATTTAAGAAAAAATAACCTGCTAGTCGTTTAAATCATTGTAAAGGAGTGTAATTTTGGCCCTTATTCAGGAAACAATTAAATAAAAAAATATGTCATTTACTTTACCTGCGTTACCATACGCACACGAAGCTTTAGAACCTCATTTTGATACTTTAACCATGCAAATTCACCATGGCAAACACCATCAAGCATATGTTGACAATTTAAACAAAGCAGTTGCTGGTACTCCAAATGAAGGTAAAAGCATTGAGGAATTAGTAGCTGTTGCTGGTAGCATTAGCCCAGCTGTAAGAAACAATGGTGGTGGTCATTGGAACCATAGCTTTTTTTGGGCAAGTTTAGCACCTAATGCAGGTGGTACACCAACTGGTGCATTAGCTGACGCAATCACTGCTGCTTTTGGAAGCTTCGACGCTTTCAAAGAAAAATTTGCTGCTGCTGGTATGACACGTTTTGGAAGTGGATGGGCTTGGTTAATTGTTAAAGATGGTAAATTAGAAGTAAGCTCAACACCAAACCAAGACAATCCTTTAATGGATGTTGCAGAAGTTAAAGGAACCCCATTATTAGGAGCTGATGTTTGGGAGCATGCTTATTACTTAAAATACCAAAACCGTCGTGCTGATTATTTAGCAGCATTTTGGAATGTAGTAAACTGGAACGTTGTAGCAGAAAGATTTAGCGCTGCTAAATAATATTTCATATTATTAAATTTTTGCTACGCAACAAAATAGCAATATATCCTATTCAAAAACCGTCTCAATTATGAGGCGGTTTTTTGTTTTAATAATGTAACAAAAAATTAAGGAACAGGGTCATAACCATGCCCACCTCCGGGATGACATTTACTCAAACGTTTAGCTCCTAAAAATATACCTTTAATCGGACCATACTTTTGAATGGCTTCTAAAGTATATTGAGAACAAGTGGGTGTATACCTACACTTGCTGCCGCCTAAATAGGGTGAAAGTGCATATTGATAAAATCGAATCAATATTAAAAATGGAAATGCTATTATTTTTTTAAGGCCGTTCATTTATTTAGTAGCTAATTTGAATTTCGATTTCATTTATTTGAATTAAAAACAATTTTATTTCTTTTCATCCGAACCTATACTACTGGCACCTTTAGCATTTCTTAATTGATTTAACTTTTCAGAAAGTCTTGCTAATAATTGTTTTATTTTTTCTTGGATCTCTTTTTGTGTCAGCACATTTGAGTCAGTGTATAAAAAAAACAGGTTCACCCTAAAGCCTTTTAAAGGATTGCCGACAAGGAATGCAGGCTTCTCTAGTCGATAGCCTTCACGCAACAGTCTTTTAACCCTATTGCGCATAACTGCTTTTCGAAAAGTTCTGCTAGGCGCACCCACTCCTGTTTGTAGCTGACCTTGTTCTTTAATGGTTGTTAAATTTAAAAAAGGGCTTGGCAAATTTCCACTGAGTTGCTCCAGGTTTTCAATGGTATAAATAAGCTTAATGGGAAATGCGTTCATAGATTGCCCCTTCGCAAACAAGAACTGCGTTTGCTTTCTACTTTTTAGTTTGTCTTCTTTTTTATATGAATATATTTTTGACAAAGTAGTTTGATAAATGAATCTATAAAATAAGGATGTGCATTAAAAAAGTCCTCTCCCAAAAGGAAGAGGACTTTAAAATTATAAGTTTCTATTGATTAAGGTTAAATTATTTTAATCCCTTCTCGCTAGATACAGTTAGTTTCTTGCGTCCTTTCTTACGGCGACTAGCTAATACTTTACGACCATTAGCTGATTCCATGCGCTTACGGAATCCATGAACAGATTTACGACGACGTTTATGAGGTTGAAATGTACGTTTCATATTACTTTTTTTTTCGGGTTGGTAGGAGTATTCCTATGTGCCCTTTGTTTTATACTTTTTGTTCAAAATCCGTTTCTAATAGCAGTCACCATACCACTACCCGTGAAAGGACGGCAAAAATAGGGTTTTTTTTGAAATCTTATACTAAATCTGTGTGTTTTGCTTCAATTTTTTGTCCAAAAAACAAACTAGCCTGTTTTTCAAAGGTCTGAGGGTTGTCGGTCGTAAAAAACTGAATATTCCCCTTTTTTGAGCAATTTTGGTCAATTTCTGGGTGATTTTGTAGGTATTTAGCTAAACTTTCGGCTACAATATTAGCTTGTGACACTAATTTGACACCTTCGGGCAAATAAGCCTTGATTTTGGGTTCTAGTAAAGGATAATGAGTACAAGCAAGCAAAATAGAGTCAATATCCTTAGACTGGCTAAAAAGTTGGTCTAAGTATGCTTTTACAAAATAATCGGCACCTGCATGATTATACTCTCCGTTTTCAATAAGCGGTACCCACATTGGGCAAGCTTGTTGATGTACTTTGATATCAGGAAAAAACTTAGCCATTTCAATAATATAACTATCACTTTGAACCGTGCCTGAGGTTGCCATAATGCCTACATGTCCAGAAGCTGAATAATTGCCTAATACTTCTGAGGATGGACGAATGACACCAAGTACTCTATTATCAGGTGCGATATTGGGAAGATCCAATTGTTGAATATTACGAAGTGCTTTTGCAGATGCTGTGTTACATGCTAAAATCACCAATTTGCATCCATTGTCAAAAAACCACTTAACAGCTTCTAAAGTGTATTCATATACTGTTTCAAAAGAACGAGTTCCATAAGGTGCACGCGCATTGTCCCCTAAATACAAATAATCATATTCGGGTAATTGTTTTTTCAATTCCTTCAAAATGGTTAAACCACCATATCCACTATCAAAAACACCAATGGGAGCAGCCATAAAATTTATTGTTGCTGTAAAACTAAGAACCTCGTTGCATAACAACGAGGTTCTTACCAAATATATTTTTTAAAAACTATCCTTTCTTAGCAGGAGCTTTAGTTGCTGCTGGTGCTGAAGCTGCTTTAGCTGGAGCGCCACCTGTTGCTACTCGGAATGCTTCTTCGATTTCTTTAGGTAATGGAAGTTTCAACTTCATCGCAACTCTAATTGAGATATTATCAGCAATAGATGGTTGATAATAAACAGATAAAGCTGATGCATTTAATACCCATGTGTATTTGTTCTCAGCAATAACTTCAGTTAAAGCTGCATAGATTTTTTGTCTGTAAGGCAATAAAACTTGTTCTTGTTTTTGTTGCATTGACTCTTGTTGGTATTGTTGCCAGTTGATTAACTTATACTTTAAACGATTAAGGTCAGTTGTAGCTAATTCTAAAGCCTTTGGTCTTTTTGACAAATCAACTGAATCTCTTTTGTAGATACTATCCTTAACTTGATAGTCTTTTAAAGTATAGTTATACTCTTCTTGTAATGAATCCTTTGCATAAGATTGCAATACAGTATCTAATTTTTCTTGAATTCCAGGGAATAAACCAATCACGCTTTGCTCGTCGAAATAACCAATTTTAACTGAAGACTGTGCTGAAGCATTGTTTGTAAATAAAATTGCAACTGCTAATACTGCTGCAAATAAGAAACCTTTTTTCATATTCTATTTTTTGTGTTTGTGTTTAATTATTGATCCCTAATTGTTTTAAAATTTCATCACTTTTATCCAATTTGGGGTCTGCAAATATAATGGTTATTCCTTCACTTTTATCTAAAATGAAGTCATAAGCACGTGCTACAGCCATTTTTTGAACGGCATTATACACTTTGTCTTGTATGGGCTTTACCAATTTTTGGCGCTCTTTAAATAAGTCCCCTTCGTAACCAAAACGCTTTTTTTGTAAATCTCTAAGCTCTTTTTCCTTGAAAAACAGCTCGTCTTCACGCTTTTTTCTTAGGTCCTCGGAGAGCATAAACTGCTCAGCCTCATAGTTTTTGTACATTTTATCAAGGACCATTTGCTTTTCATCAATTTCATTTTGCCACTGGTCGCCCAATTCCTTTAATTTTTTATCGGCGTCCTTATATTCTGGAATTTTCTCTAAAATATACTTCGTATTAATGACTGCATATTTTGTTTGTGCATTGGCAACAAAACAAAAAAATAACATAAATACAACTAAGCCAACATGTTTATTAAATTTCATAAAATGAATTTTAGCCATTTATCTATTCAGGTTCGAATCCTAACATAAAGGTAAATCTACCAGCATCCTTTAAGCTATTCGTATTCGTTAACCTATCAATACCAACACCATAATCAAATCCTAACAATCCAAACATTGGTAAGTAAAAACGCATGCCTATACCAACTGAACGACGAAGTTCAAATGGATTATAGTCCTTCATGCTATACCATCCATTAGCTGCCTCGAAAAAGCCAAGTGCATAAATGGTACTGCTTGCAGCTAAACTTAATGGATATCTGATTTCCATTGCGTATTTGTTGAATATGGTAAACTTTTGTCTTGAAGACTGTTGGTCCGGATTTATTTTAGGATTAGAAGATTCATAAACAGGATAACCTCTTTGTGCAATGATATCATATCCTAATAAAGCAAACTGATTACTTAAACCTGCATCTCCTAACTGGAATCTTTCAAATGGAGAAATACTTAAGTCGGTATTATACCTTCCTAAGAATCCAAATTTTGCTGCAAAGCGCATCACAAATTGTTTGTTATGCTCTTCACCAGCTGGCTTTCCTAAAGGAATAAACCATTCCCCATTAAAACGCCATTTATGATATTCTAATAATTCAAATTTGTTTGAACCTGTGTTCACAGATGGGTCCATCAAAGAATAAGGTGGCGTAAGTTGACCACTCAATAAAAATGTAGAACCTGAACGTGGGAATAATGGCTGATCCACTGAAGTCCTTTGTAAAGCTAACCTGATGTTTAAATTGTTTACATTACCATTATTAAAGTTAGGTAAGTTATAAGGATCAATAGGATAGTTCTTTAAAGTGTAGCGTGTATAGTTTAAACCATAACTAAATGAGAAATAGTCATCAGGCCATATTAATTGTTTTCCGAAAGTAACAGTCGCTCCTGTAGTTGAAATGTATTGATTGTTAGCAGCGTCAATATTATACATACCCGTTGTAGGGTCTATCGTTTGACCATACTTTGTATTAAAAATACTTAAGGTTAATGAGTTTCTTTTAATTCCACCAAACCATGGTTCCGTAAAGGATGCATTAATGGAACGGAACGCCTTACCATTACTTTGAATACGCACACTTAGTTTTTGACCATCCCCCATTGGCAATGGATCCCATGCTGACTTTTTGAAAATATTTTTAGAAGAGAAGTTATTGAAAGTAACGCCCAATGTTCCTGTTAAACCAATATAACCACCCCATCCTGCACTCAATTCTAATTGATCACTTGATTTTTCTTCCACGCTATAATTAATATCAACGGTACCGTCTTCTGGATTTGGAACAGGTTCAGGTCTGATTTTTTCTTGGTCGAAAAAGTTTAACTGCGCGATCTCACGTTGAGAACGTATTAACAAAGTACGGCTGAACTTATCACCAGGTATCGTTCTAATTTCACGACGAATTACAAAATCTTTTGTTTTTTCATTGCCTGTGATACGAATTGTTTTGATGGTTGCTTGCGGCCCCTCTCTTAATCTTATTTCATAATCAATGGTATCATTGTAAACAGCCGTTTCAATAGGATCAACCGCGAAGAATAAATAACCATCATCTTGGTATAAACCACTAATGTCACCGCCTTCTGCAGTTTGTGTTTTTCCTAATTTGTTAAACAGGGTTTCACGATTATAGGTGGAACCTTTTTTGATATTCAAAATAGCTGATAATAAAGAATCAGGATATTTTGTATTTCCTCTCCAAGTTATATTTCCAAAGTAGTATTTTTTACCTTCTTTTAATTGCATGTCAATATTTAAATTGCCTGCAGCATTATGGTAAACTGTATCCTTTTCAATATCAGCGTCTCTATAGCCTAAAGAGTTATAATAATTCAAAAGATTTTCTTTACTCTCTTCTAATTTCTTGGGAGAAAATTTAGCAGATGAAAAAGAAATCCTTGCATAAGGATTTAATATTTTTCTTGTTTTTGTAAACGTTAAAAAACCTTTCTCACTCAAATACTGTTGAAAAGTATAAGGAGATGTTTTCACAATCATTGGCTTATCATTGATTGGGAATAAAGTTAGTCTTGGTCTTTCGTGTATTTCCTTCAAGCTTTTTTTAAGCTTTGTCTCCTCAATTGAATTACCTCCAAAATTGATATTATTAATACGGACTCTCGGACCTTTGTTAACTACAAAGTCCAACAATAAATTATTTTTTCTTGTAGCATCCTTCTTTTCTCTGATGGTCACTTTTACATCCTGAAAACCTTTTTCTGCATAATATTTTTTGATGCCTTCAACAGCCGTGATTTTCATATTTTCGGTTACTACCCTGTTAGGTAATAATCCTGTTTTTCCAGATAATTCGTCATTGTCAGATTTTCGAATACCCACGAAATTGAATTTTGATAACCTCGGCCTTTCAACCACATTAATTTCAATATCAATTTGGTTATCTTGAACATCCGTTAAATAGATGCTCACATCGCTAAAGTAGTTTTGATCCATTAATTTATGAATCACTTTACCAAAATTGTCTCCTCCTGGAATCGTCACCTCGTCACCCACATTAATAGTTGATAAGGATAATAATAATGCCTCATCAAAGTTTTGATTTCCAACAACTTTAATGTTTCTTATTTTATATTTTGTAGGATTCTTTTGATTAAAAATTTCGATCAACTTCACATTGATTTGTGAAACGGAGTCTTTAACGGGTGCGTCCTGCCCAACACTAGCATTTGTCAATAAAACGAAGCATAAGGTACCTATAATAAATGGGAGAAATTTCTGCATCTGCTTGGGGCTAAACATTTTGGTTTTAAAAGTGTCGCAAATTACTCGTAATATTTCAAAGTCTTTGTTAAAAAACAAAATAAAACGTATTAAAATTAATTATAATTGATTGACTTGATCGCTTGTTTTTCCAAATCTTCTTTCCCTTGATTGATATTCTAGTAGGGCTTGCACCAAGTGCTCTTTCCTAAATTCAGGCCATCTTGTATCCGTAAAATACAATTCAGCGTAGGCTAATTGATACAATAAAAAATTACTAATACGATATTCGCCACTTGTTCTAATCATGAGTTCAGGATCTGGGAATCCTTTGCTAGCAAGGTTATCAGATAACACGTCACCCGTGATTTGGTCAACATTTAATTGTCCATCTAACACTTTTTGCGCTATTTTTTTAGTGGCTTCAATCAACTCCCACCTACCGCTATAACTCAAGGCAATAATGAGGGTTAATCCAGTATTATTTGCCGTTTGTTCAGTTGCATTGGATAATGCCAATCTAGCCTCATTGGGCAGCATTTCAAGGTTGCCGATAAAGGCTAATTTGATGTTATTCTTATGTAAATCAGGTACTTCTTTGGCAATGGTTTCAACAAATAAGGTCATCAAGCCATTTACTTCCGTTTCTGGACGGTCCCAATTCTCCGTACTAAATGCATATAAAGTCAAATATTGGATGCCTATTTCAGTAGCTGCTTCAACCACTTTTCTTACGCTGATAACGCCATGGTAATGACCAAATAAGCGATCCTGCCCCTGCTCCTTTGCCCACCTTCCATTACCATCCATAATAATAGCAATGTGTTTAGGCAGCCTGCTCAAATCCAATGTTTCCATAATGCAAAATTAAGAAAATACCCTGGCTTATTTGCGTTTAAAAAAGCTAAAAAGCCCCTTCTTTGCGGTTGAATTACTACTTCCGCCGTCTTTTTTGGAGAAAAGTCCTTTTTTGGACTTTTTGGGCCTATCTGGACCATAAATGGATACAAAATTGTAAGAAATACCCATTTTTGTACTAAAATATTGGTCATTTCCCGATGAACTAGCTTGTAAATCGTATTTGAATCCAGCTGGAATTCGACGGGTATCATCGGCGAAATAGTCAATCTTGTCTGAGCTTGTAAAGCGGTAGGTAACCTCCCCAAAAATATTGAAGTTGCCCGTTAAATTATATTTGAAACCAAAATTCAAAGGAAAAAGATAAGTCCTTTGTGTTGTAGGGGTATCTAAATTGGTAGAACCATTAATTGATTTCCAAGCACCAATGCCAAATCCAAGGTATGGAGTAAAGCTATAGTTACGATTTTTGTTTAAAAATCTTAAAAAGTTTAATTCCCCCATAACACTTACATCATGTGACACACGGGTAAAATATAAACCTCTTTTAAAGTTGTAAAAATTAGAGGATTGGATGTCATTAGCACCAATTGAAATGTACTCATAGTTGAACCTTAAGCCAATATAGTCATTCAACTGTTTCTTGTAAAATCCACCAAAATTAGGCTTGTAAAACAAAACATCATTTGCGATATCCCCTCTGTAAAACGAAACACCTCCCATTAAACCCAGTTCTCCTTTGTTTTCAACCAAGGAAATATGTTGCGCTGATAAGCCTATTGCGAACAACATACTTGAGCATAATAATATGAGCTGAATTCTACGCATGCATTAATTTCTTTTATCTAAACCCCATGTCAGTTTAGTTCTAAGGGTTGTAAGATAACTATTTTCGTTGAGTCGAATAAAACATATGGTGAAATTTTCTTTCTTGACCGCAAGCTCAATGTTTTTGGGCACTATTTCTTTTCTAGCATCCATCGCACAAATCAACTCGTCGGTTCGTCCCTCAATTTCAAATGAAATTACCGATGTATCAGGGACCACAATAGATCGAACATTTAAATTATGAGGAGCCACAGGCGTAATCACAAAACTTGCTGAGTCTGGAAATAAAATAGGTCCATTGCAGCTCATATTGTAGCCCGTTGAACCAGTTGGTGTAGCAACAATTAATCCATCCGCCCAATAGGAGTTTAAAAACTCACCGTTCAAATAAGTGTGAATTTTAATCATGGGTGAAGTATCACGTTTGTGAATGGCAAATTCATTTAAGCCAAAAGGTGTATTGCCAAATATGGGCAAATTGGCATCCAAATGTATTAATGATCTTTTTTCAATCACATAAGTTTTATTCACAAGTGCATCTACCATTAAACTCAACTCGTCCTTTGAAATGGAAGCTAAAAAGCCAAGGCGTCCATAGTTAATTCCTAAAATGGGAATATTGGTGTCCCCTACTAAAGTAATGGCATCTAACACCGTTCCATCTCCTCCTAAACTAATTAAACAATCAATGGTACTTTTTAATTCCCAAATAGAAGTAAATGGAATAAGTGGTTTTTTCCCAGCTGGATTTTCTAAAGAAAATTTTTGCAATAAATCTTCAAAAATATAAATGGTAATATCATACCTATTTAATTCAAGCAACAATGCATTTAATGATTGTTGTTGATCTAAGTCAACACCCCTACTATATATTGCAACTTTCATGAAAAAAATTAAAAATTGATTCCTCCATGCAAATATAACCCTTTGTCACCCAACTGATTCACACTATAATCAATTTTTATCACTAGGTCATAAATACTAATAATATCCAATCCAACCCCAAAAGACCTTAACAAAGTATTAGATAATTTACTTGCATTGCTAGGTCTTTCACTGTATACATAGCCCAAATTGGTAAACGCCCTAAGCCAAAAATGATAGTATATGGGCGGGAGCTTATTGTTGACCTTGTCTAATATAGCAATGCCATACTTACGCGGAAGTGTATAAGTACCCAATAAATGATGAATTTCAGCTTTTGCAATAGAACCAACATTGCCATCAATTACATAGTATTCAAAACCATTCATTTGTAAATTACCATATCCCAATAATTTATTGTCTAAGTAATTTTGATTCGATAAAATTTTGAACAAGCTATTGGTTTCAAATAAATAAAAATTATTTGTTGAAAAACGATGTGCATGCAGTTTTCTTAATTGAAAAGAACTTAAGTTACTTCCACTTGAAAAGCGCTGGTAAATACCAAGTTCAGTACTATTACCCTCAGTTGGGTATGCGTTGTAATCAAACTTGACAGTTGAAAAATTAGCTGTTAAGTCAGTATAGTTAAATGATTTATTATGATTGGGTAAATACTTTGGTTGGATCATTAAGGCAGTATCCGATATCGTTGAATTTCCATAACCTAATTGTACATTAAATCGGTCGTACAAATTAGGTCGGTAGGAAAAATTTACATTCACTCGAAACCCTTTAGAAATATCATTTTCGGTTTTGGTGAAAATTTGTTTGTCAGCATTAGTTGATGTGTTCAATTCCTTTTGCGTAAAATATTGCCCGCCAAAACCCATTCCGAATTTTAATTTTTTATCGATAAAAGGTAGTTGATACTTAACAACTGCTTGATGTGTATAGCCTGTAATCAGTCCTACCGTTAACCTGTCGTTATTTCCTGTTGTGTTAGATTGCCTTAAATTAACACCATAATTAACACGGTCTAAGCTATGATTTCTTGTGTTCCACCATTCCGAAAAATTTCGATCCACCCATCTGAAATAGGGTATTGGAAAAATATACCAACGTTCTTTAACAATGACTTTGATATTAAATTGGGAACTATCTAAATCATTCGATACTACTTGCACATCCGTAAATAATGAAGTATTGACAAGTTGTTGTTTGGCAATTTTATGATAGTATACAATAGAATCAGCTGGAATTACTTGACCTGCACGATAAGGCAGCTCTCTTAAAATAATGTACGATTTGGTTTTAGCATTTCCTTCAATATCTATATTGGAAATTATTTTTTGTGCATTTGTTTTTAATTGAACACCTACAAAAAACAAAATAAATGCGCCTATCTTAAGCATTAATTTATACATCCAAATAGTTCATTAAATTATGATAATGACTTTCGATATCATTATTTAACGGCGAATTACCAAAGTATTGCAATACCTGATAGTCATACCTTTCAAAGGTTGCAATGATAGAAGCAGCTTCGTCTTTATTTAATTTTAAGGTAATGACTAAATTACCATTAGCTTCATCAAAATAGGTATTTAGCTGAATAATTTGCGCATTGTTGGTTTCTACAATTTTGCTCATTTCGGATAAAGAATAATGGTAAGGCGAAACAGCTAACACCAAAATAGCGCCAGGCTTTGCCACACCTAAAAAATGAGCGAGACTATCGTTCAGTTGAGATTGCGTAATAACGCCAATACATTCTTGCTGATCATTTAAAACCGGCACAATCGTTAATTGATGCTTCGTAAATAAATCCAAAGCGGTTAAATAATGTGCGTTTGCTGTAACTGCAATTTTTAATAATTGCTCATTAAGGGTTTTAAGTATACTCGTTTCATTAGCATCTAATAAATCCGACTTGGAAACGATACCCATGAAAATATCATCGCTTACGACAACCAAATGTTGTACATCATAATCATCCATGCACTGCAATGCAAATGAAACTTTATCATCCCAATGAAGAAATGGTAAACCTTTCGATGCAATGGATGATGCTACCATGAAATAAAATTTATTGAGTTACCGTTGATAAAAATTTAGATAGAATTTCATTAAACTCACTAGGTACTTCCATCATTGGCGCATGACCACATTTATCAATAAAATGTAATTCACTATGCGGAATTAATTTTTTAAATTCTTCGGCTACGAATGGAGGTGTCACCGTATCATTCTTACCCCATATTAAACAAGTAGGCACTTTAATTTCATTTAATTCTTCGCCTAAATTATTTCGAATGGCACTTTTAGCCAATGCAATAATCTTAATTACTTTAAGTCTGTTCTTTGTAATTTCAAATACTTCATCAATTAATTCAGGTGTAGCCATTGCCGGGTCATAAAAAGTTTGCGCCGTTTTGTTTTTTATATACTCGTAGTCACCTCGCTTAGGATAAGAGTCACCCATTGCATTTTCAAACAACCCACTGCTTCCTGTTAAGGTCAATGAATTAACTTTTTCTGGATGTTTTAAAGTATATACTAATGCAACATGACCACCTAAGGAGTTGCCTAATAAATTAACTTTCTCATACCCTCTGTGTTCAATGAATTGAGTAACATGTTTAGCCAATCCTGTAACACTTGTATGTAAAATGTCTAAATCAAATAGGGGTAATAATGGTACCACTACTTTATGCGTAGTTCTAAATTTTTCAATTAAATCTGAGAAATTACTTAAGGCGCCAAAAAGTCCATGCAATAACATGAGTGTATCACCTTCACCTACTTCCAAATATTCAAATTTATCGTCTTTTTTAATTTCGTATTCCATATCTATCAATATGAATAAAGGTAGTTAATTCGTGTCAAAAACATACATTACTTGACCTGTGAAGGGGTAAAAATGCGATTTATTAACATTTTCGTAATAATCAAAATTCGCTGTCTAACTAATTATCTTGCAACAACTTAGATATTTTGTATTCCTTGTCTAAGTAAATGAAATAAGCAACTTTATGGATTTTACAGCTCCTACTTTAAGGGATTTGAAAAAGTAGCAATACTGGTTTTAATAGCAGGGATGATACCTCCCATTTTTCCCATGCAATATGGCCACCATTCATTCAAATATTTGTAGGTGTAGGCCTCTTTTAATGTTGCTGCTTCAATAACCCCCACTACTTGTAAAAAATATATAATGGCACTTAGTATGGTAAAATAAATTACGCCATATAATAAAATACCTAATAATTTATTGAGCCAACCTAATAGTAACCACTCAGCTGTTTGTTGTAATAAAGAAGAAGCCCATTTCAAAACTAATAATACTAAAATGAGTATGATTAAAAAAGAAATGAAAGGGAGCCAATGGGATTCAATTTTAGTATGCTGCTTAAGTTGCGATGCTACCCAGCCAGCAAATTGAAAAGCCAATATAAGCCCAATGTATAATGAGAAAAAAGACACGATAGCGCGAATTAGGCCATTTTTATAACCTTGCAGTAAAGCGATAATAAATACCGTACCCGTTAAAATGTCTAACCACATATACTAAACAGTAAGTAATGATTTTGCAACAGCTGAAATAACTTTACCGTCAGCTTGTCCTGCTAATTGTTTTGTTGCCAAACCCATTACTTTTCCTAAATCCTGTGGTCCGGCAGCACCTACTTGCGCTATAATAGCTTGTACTGCTGCTTTTACATCCTCCTCAGTCATTTGAGCAGGCAAGAATTTTTCAATCACTGCAATTTCTTCTGATTCTTTTGTTGCTAAATCAGGTCTGTTTTGTTGCTCGTAAATAAGCAATGAGTCCTTTCGTGATTTCACTAATTTTTGCAACAATTTCATTTCCGTATCAGCTGAAATTTCACCATTAGCACCTGGCTCCGTTTTTGCTTTAATGATTTCTGCTTTGATGGCTCTTAAACCTCTTAATAATACTTCGTCCTTATTTTTCATGGCGTCTTTCATCAAAGACATTACTTCTGTTTCTAAACTCATGGTATTACTATTTATTTTGTTCTGTTTGACTTGCTCTAAATTTTTGATAAAATGACTTTGCAAAAGCTTTAAAATCATCTGCAATTGCCTTATCCTGGGTCGCTCTTAAATAAGTATCTCCCATACCCATAAGGTTTTGATAAAAAAAGTCAGCCATTTCATCCACCATCATATCCTTTGTCCAAAGGTCAATACGCAAAGCAGTTTTATCGGTTGGATCCCAAAAAGTAAGCATCATGGCACGCGCATCCTGCGCTTCCGTTGCTGTACTATCGGTAGCAGACCATTGAATATTTTGAGGAATTTTTTGTTCATCTAAATGAACGGTGACATTGATGTTTGATTGGTGCATGGTAAAAATATTAACCTATTTGATATGCGAAAGTACAATATTATTAAATAACTCAAATGAGCTCCTTTTTTGTAGTGAGGTTTGTAACCAGTTACTACCCATGGTAGCCCTAGATTGTCTATATATTTCGTCCTTATAGTAAAGTTTAAAATGATTTGATAATACATTTTTTTCAGCGAATGAAAATACTTCACCTGCCGATTTCCAAGTTTCAGTAAGCTGGATTTGATCATCAAACAACAATGGAACACCGTAATGAATGGAGTCCATCACAAAGTAGCTACTTGCACTTTTTACACCTTCAAAAATAGTTAAGTAACTAGCTGCTAGCCAGGTAGCTTTAACTTGGTAAGTTGCATATATTGATACGTCCTGCTTAAACTTATAGCCCTTTAATATTTCATTTGCTTTATTAACAGCGAATTCATTTTCCAAAACAAAAACCAAATGCATGGTGGACTGTTGCCACTTTTTGAATACGGAAAACTCCTTTAAAATAGGGGTGATATTTTCAACACCTGCGAATATTAATAAGTAGTTATTGCCATTTGAAATTTGTTCTTTAGCTGCTGACATTTCACTCCATTCTATAAAAGCCGGTTCGATAAAAGGTAAGCAAACGGAGGTAACTGAAAGATTTGGATATTGAGAACATAATTGATGTAAGGACCAATCATTAAAACTAACCACTTTGGTAGCTGACTTAACCCATTTATTAAATTGTTGATTTAATAAAAAACGCTTTATAATGGATAAATCCGTTCTATCATTTGGCGTAGTTATAGGAACGAAATAATGAGGCAAACCCTTTAAACAAGCTACAGTTTGTCCAAAGTGAACAACTACTGCATTTTGATATTCCCCCACTGTTGATTTTGCCTCCTTTATAGTAAGTAACTGTGTTTGATCATACCCATTACAAAAGTCCTTTAAAACCTGGTTGGAATAATTACTGATAATATGAACTTGGATATCCTTATTGCTAGCACAATCTTTGATCATACCCATAACAAGATGCTCAAGTATATAGCCTGTTTCACACAGTTTAGAATCAACAATAATTATTAAATGCATTCGCAAATTTACGTGATACTTAACAATTTATCCACCAATCATTTACAAAGCCAACTTGTAATTCATAGACCCCTACCTTTACAATATGGCTAAAGCACTGCAGCAATTAGATTTATTTGGAAATCCTGAAACCGAACCTGTTCATATTAACAGAACTAAGGGCGAAAAAATCATTTCAAAAAAACCAGTTAAATTAATTGCAGCCATCCAGGAAGAATATTTGCGAGAAGTAGCTGAAGATGCTATTTCCATTCACCAACATGATTCCATTCCAACTGTTTCAAGAACGGCTATGCATTTTGGAAAAGACAATGCTATTCATAAACGCGGCAGAAAATCATTTGCCTCCATGGAAGGTGATATTGATAAGCTAAAAGTTCCTTCAGCCGACGAATTAGCTAAAAAATTATATTACCCTATTGGTGAAGTTGCTGTATGGTTTAATGTAAATACTTCACTCATTAGATATTGGGAAAAAGAATTTAAACAATTACAACCGCGTAAAACCAGAAAAGGAGATCGTTTATTTCGCGCACAGGATATAGAATTCTTAAAACAGATTTATTATTTACTACGGGAGAAAAAATATTCAATTGATGGCGCTAAAACCTATCTAAAAAATAATAAACAAAAGGCAGAAAAGGATTTGGCTTTAATCAATAGCCTAAAAGAATTGAAAGGATTTTTAGTTTCCTTGAAAAGCAGTCTTTAATAATACTTTTAATACTGCTTTGGCTAAGCTATTGCACGCTGCTACTATTTACTTATCCGTATTCACTAAGTACATTTTACTATTTATTTTGCGTCCGCAAATTGGATTTGATGCTCATTAGCATAACCAATTGCAGCAATATTCAACTCTTCTCTTAGCATTTGATATTTGGAAAGCTCAACATTAATGGGTACAAATGTTTCTAAGTGAATTACATGAAATAATTTGCCAGATTCTGAAACAAAAACCGATGTGTTGTGCAAGTCATTTATTGCTCCTGCCTTCTCCCTTAAAAAGTTACTGAAATTCATTAGTGACTTTGCGTCGGTTTGAATACTTAATTGTAAATCCATTTCAATTTTGCGATCTGTTCTTAAGCTAATATTGTCAACAATCGAGTCAACCATTTGTTTATTTGGAACGGAAATATAAGTTTTACTGTCGGTTCTTATTCTAGTACTTCTTAAGCCAATTTTTTCAATGGTACCTGTAAAATTATTGACTTTAACCAAGTCACCTACGGTGAAAGGTTTATCAAAAAATATGATAAATGAGGCAATGATATTTTCCAAGCTTTCTCTCATGGATAAAGCAATAGCAGCACCTACGATACTTAAGCTGGTGACTAAGTTTCCAATATTCTCATTAAATACATAATGGAGTACCATTAAAACCCCTATGATATATAAAATAACCTTGAAAAAGTCTCGGAAAAATAAAATAAGCTGATCATCATTTTGATCCTTCGAAATTCTCGCTTTCTCTTCAAGTATAATTGATACAAATTCTAAAGTACGTAAGCATACTCTTATTAAAAGTATAATGAATACTAATTTAACACATGATTCAAGTCCCTGTTGAAAGGAGAACTTGTAAATATGTATACTCCATAGTTCAGGAAACTGTAATTCATAAAATGCAATAATAGCAATCACAAAAAGCAAGAATCTTTCAATCGGCACCACCAAACGATGAACGTGCGACTTTCTTAATTCAGAATGATTTTTTTTATCAATCCAGCTATATATAAGCTTTGCAAAAAAACGGGATACAAACCCTTTAACAATGAATGCAAATAATAAAATTCCAAAAACAATTAAATAACTTTTTATGGAATTGGATAGTATGTATTGATTAAAGTTCATTGTGAAATTTGAATATTATGATTCCCATTTTAATAATTGCATAGAAGTGCCATCATATACCCCATAGGTATACAATTTTATCCAATCGCCTAAATTAATATAGCGGGCTTTTTGATTAATTTCATAATCAATGGCAAAATGTCGATGTCCGAAAATGAAGTAGTCAACGTCCATTTTTTCCGCCATTTGTTTTGTATAAATAATGAGCCACTCCTTATCCTCACCTAAAAATATTTCATCAGCAGTACCTGTCTTAGCTCTACTTTTTGCACTGAAATAATTGGCTAACTGAATGCCTGCATCAGGGTGCAACCAACGAAAAAGCCATTTGCAAAGAGGATTGGTAAATACTTTTTTTAATCGCTTATAGCCATAATCACCAGGGCCTAATCCGTCACCATGTCCAATATAAAACTGCTTATTACCCAATGTAAATAATTGAGGCTCAAAATAAACCTTAGCATTTAACTCGGAACTTAAATAATCCTGCATCCACAAATCATGATTGCCTGTAAATATGTGCAAGGGGATTCCTGCATCACTGATTTCTGCCAAACATCCTAACAATCGAATAAACCCTTTTGGCACCACTGTTTTATATTCAAACCAAAAATCAAAAATATCACCAACTATAAAAATAGCAGCAGCATCCTTTTGCGCATTTTTTAGAAATTGTACAATTTGATCCTCTCGCTTTCTGCTAGCAATTGCATTAGGTGCCCCTAAATGGAAATCAGATAAGAAATAAATTTTTTTTCCTGGGGCAAGTTCCATGAACGCGGTTTTTAAAAATTTAGTTAGTTAATTTATCAACTAAAAAACAGTAAACTTCCTTAGGACCATGCACTCCCACTACTAAAGTTTTTTCAATATCGGCTGTACGACTTGGACCGGTTGCGAAACTTATCATGGAAGGAATAGAACCCGATTGCGTTGTAAAACGAGTTAGACTATCCGAAATATCAAATACTAATTGATGCGTATAGGCTATACAAATATGTATGGGTGCATAAACACTAGCTGTTCGTCCACTTAATTGTTGACTACTTAATACAATCGTTCCTGTACGGGCTACTAAACTCTCACACAAGGTAATAGAGGCATCGCAACTTTCTAAATCAGTGGTGTTTATTGGATTAAAATTAAATGCACTCATTTCATTCAACCATCCCGTTTCAAGTGAATAAATTTTATTCCACTGCTTAGCTTCAATTAAAGCACTTAACTGTGCAACCAATTCTTTTTCATCAGCACAATAAACAAACTTACCTAACAAAGAAGTAAATTTTTCAGCAAACCCAATTGCTAATTCCTTTTCTGTAGGAATAAAAATAGGAGTATCCGCTAATTGATCCGGGAATGGGATAGCCACAGGTGACTCAAGCGCCTGCTTAATTTTTTTTAATATTTTACTCCTTGCTCCCTGTGATTCCATTACTTATTTTATTCATTATTTTCAGTAGCATCTGCAGCACCAATGGTTGCATTTGCATGATCAATAGTATCGTCCAACTTAACATCATTTGAAGGTGTTGCACGCTCAGTGTTATCTGTTGGATTTACAACAGTGGTTTCAGTAGGGGCAAAGGTTTCACGCACATCACTGTTTCTCTTTTCCTCAAATGGGCGCTTACCAACTAATTCCTCTACATCACTCTTATGTAAAACTTCTTTATCTAATAATGCTTTAGCTAATTTTTCCACCTCGTCCTTACGCTCTGTCAATAATGTTAAAGTTCTTTGGTATGCATCTGCAATCATTTTTCTAACTTCTTCATCAATGATTTTTCCAGTCTCTTCACTATAAGGTTTTTGGAAAGTGTTTTCTTGCGATGGATCATAAAAACTCACATTACCAATTTTATCGTTCATTCCATAAGTAGTTACCATGGAATAAGCCATTTTAGATATTTGTTGTAAGTCGTTGCTTGCTCCAGTTGAAATTTTTCCAAAGAAAATTTGTTCAGCAGCTCTTCCACCTAACGTCATACACATTTGATCCGTCAATTGCTCAATGGTATACAAGTATTGTTCTTTAGGGGTGTATTGCGCATAACCTAATGCTGCTGTACCTCTTGGCACGATAGTCACTTTTAATAAAGGATATGCATGCTCCAAAAACCAGCCACAAATAGCATGACCTGCTTCGTGATATGCAATCACTTCTTTCTCTTCAGGAGAAATAATTTTATTCTTTTTCTCTAAACCGCCAATCACTCTATCAATAGCATCTTGGAAGTCTTGCATTTCAACACCTGTCTTTCCTTTACGTGCAGCAATCAATGCAGCTTCATTACAAACATTAGCAATATCTGCTCCTGCAAATCCTGGTGTTTGCTCAGCTAACTTATAAATGTCTAAACTTTCTGAAACTTTAATAGGACCTAAATGCACTTTGAAAATTTCTTGACGACCTTTTACATCGGGACGATCAATTGATATTTGACGATCAAAACGACCTGGTCTTAACAAAGCACTATCCAATACATCGGGACGGTTAGTAGCAGCTAAAATAATAATACCAGTGTCGCCACCAAATCCATCCATCTCTACCAATAATTGGTTCAATGTATTTTCACGCTCGTCATTGCTCATCATGGCATTTTTACCACGCGCACGACCAATCGCATCAATCTCATCAATAAAAATAATACATGGTGCTTTTTCTCTTGCTTGCTTAAATAAATCACGCACACGGCTTGCACCCACTCCAACAAACATTTCAACAAAGTCAGATCCACTTAAACTAAAGAAAGGAACCTGAGCTTCGCCTGCCATTGCTTTTGCTAATAAAGTTTTACCTGTACCTGGAGGACCGATTAATAATGCTCCTTTTGGAATTTTACCACCAAGGTTTGTATATTTTTTGGGGTTCTTTAAAAAGTCAACAATTTCCATTACTTCTTCTTTCGCTTCCTCTAATCCAGCAACATCAGCAAAAGTGATATTTACTTTAGTGCCTCCCTTTTCAAATAAAGTAGCTTTTGATTTTCCTACATTAAATATGCCGCCAGGTCCACCACTACCACCAGCGCCGCCGCCCATTTTACGCATTAATAACACCCAAACCACTACAATTAATACCAATGAAAAAATGGTATTAGCAATGGGTCCAAACCAATCGTTTTCAGTATCTGAACTACTATCAGGAATATTGGTAATGGCATATTTTGTGTAAATCGTTTCTACTTCCTTATTAAAAGAAGACCAATCATCAACCTTATATTCAAATAAGTAATTGCCTTTAATTTTTTCTTTATTTAATTTCGTTTTAAACTTTTGAACATAGTATTCTTTTTGAAGACTATCTCCTTTTATATAAAGTCGAACTACTTTTTTATTCTCAACCTTTACGTATTTTTCAACGTCTCCACTTGCCATTAATTTAGCAAACTCATTATGAGAAATGACATTTACATCAGGTGCCATTTTTGAAAAGAAAGTAGCATACAATAAAACTGAAAACAGAATTCCATAAATCCAATAAATATTAAATTTTGGCATTTTTGGTCCGTCCCCTAGAGGTCCTTTCTTTTTTGATTTATTATCAGGTGTCATTTGTAAAAATTATTGCTTTTGTTATATGAATAACAACAGTCTTTGAAATAAGTTTATAAATCGTGCATTTTGGTATCTGCATCACTCCACATTTCCTCCAATTGATAAAACTTACGAGATTCAGGATGCATAATATGAACAACCACATTTATGTAGTCAATTAATAACCATTGAGCAGTAGCCTTGCCCTCACTTTTATATGGATATTCTTCACATTTATGTTTTACCTCATACTCAATATTATCAGCGATTGCTTTTAATTGAGTGGTATTATTTGCTTCGCAAATGATGAAGAAGTCGGCTGCAGCTTCGTGAATTTTTTTAAGATCCAAGCTAATGATGTTCTCGCCTTTTTTATCCTGAATGGCAGCGATAATGGTTTTAAAAATTTTACTACTACGCGTAAGTTGGGTTGGCGATTTTTTTCGTTCTTTTAAGGCGGATAATGGTTCCAATTATATTTTTATTTATTTGTTAATGCTTTGGAAGTAGGTTTGTTTTTATGAATCAATTTATGAGACACAATCGAAACTAACTAACTTTACAAAAATAACAATTCTTTGTCACCTGCCACACCAATTATCACATTAGGGGAGCCGCTCATAGAACTGTCTTCTGTAGATAGTACCAATATTTATGCCATAAGCCAAGTGCATGAGCGAATGGCCGTATCTGGCAGTTGCTATCGTGCTGATTTTCAAACACAGGGGAAGGGGCAACATGGTAGGGTTTGGACTAGCGAACCAGGGCAAAACTTACTTTGTAGCTATGTTTTGGAGTTAAAAAGCTTGAATCCAACAAGAAATTGGTGTCCGGATGACCAAAAAGGACTTTCTGCAGCAGTGGCAATAGGTGCAAAAACCTTTTTTCAGAGTCATGCTGGCGAGGAAACCCTTATAAAATTGCCCAATGATATCTATTGGCGTGACAGAAAGGCAGGGGGAATTCTTATTGAAAACACCCTTCGAGGAGCAGAATGGACCTGGACAGTCATTGGAATTGGATTTAATATTAACCAGACGGCATTTAATATTACAGATGGCCTTCCAGTATCTCTTTGTCAAATAACAGGTAAACAATGGGAAATTGGTAGATTGCAAACCGAATTAAATAAAGCATTAACAAAAAGCATAAATGATTGGGTGAAAGAAGGAGATGAAGCAACAATCGAAAAAATGAAACCATTATGGAAATCAAATTAACACAACATAGTAAAGGAGGAGGATGTGGTTGTAAAATATCACCAGCCGTACTTTCAGAAATATTAGCTGCACATAATGTTGGCGCAAAAAATAATATACCACAATTATTAGTGGGTAATGATAGCAGAGACGATGCAGCAGTTTATCAGTTGGATGATAAAACTGCAATGATCAGTACGACCGATTTTTTTATGCCAATAGTTGATGATGCATTTGCCTTTGGACAAATTGCAGCGGCGAATGCTATTAGTGATGTATATGCCATGGGTGGTAAACCCATTTTTGCATTAGCAGTATTAGGTTGGCCGCTAGCTACTTTACCTGCTAGTGTTGCAGC
>JBDKFR010000017.1:0-30491 GCA_039798645.1 Bacteroidota bacterium | reverse complement strand
CACCTTTTGCTGTTAACTTATTTCTTAGAAAATGTTTACAACCTGCTCCGCCATGACCACTATGGGCAAATATTCGGATGTAATCAATAAAATTGTTTCTTTCTGACACGATATAATATTAGCTGCAAAGTTAATGTAAACAATACAGAGTGGGGCAATAAAAAAGGCCTCTTAATAGAGGCTCTTTAATATGTCTAAATAATTAAAATTAGCACTACAATGCGGTCATGCTTATTTGTTAGCCTTCAAACCATCAATTAATATGGCTACCATGTTTTGTTCTAATTCCTCAGCAGATATTTTTTTTGTTGATCTATGCCAACTTTCAATACCACTAACGGCGTGTAAAAAAATAAGCACTACGGTAGGCGCATCAATGGCCTTAATTTCTTTATTTCTAATACCTTCCTCAATAATAGCTGCTAATCGTTTACGATATACGCGGCGTTGATTTTGATAATTTGATAAATAAGGATCTGATAAATGTTTCCATTCTCTATCGCTTACATAAACTTCCTCATAATGATGAATCATTTCACTAATATGGAAACGAAGAATTTTTTCCATTTTTTGTAAGGAAGTAATGGATTCAGATTCAATTTCATCCAATTTCATCACAAATTTATTCGCAACACTAAATACTAATTCGTGTAGTAATTCACTCTTTGATTTAATATGGTTATATAAACTAGCTGCTTCAACACCAACCGCTTCGGCTAAATCACGCATACTTGCTGCCTTATATCCCTTTTCTCTAAAAAGAGTGGCTGCTTTGTTAACTATAACATCTTTGCGCGATAAATTTTTTTCGATTTTAATTCTTGCCATTTCCGTAAGATTTATGCTTGTTAGTACAAAATTAGTCATTTGTGCCTTTAAAATCATTAATTTTTTTCAAAAAAATAGCAATTTCGTTAGTTTTTTGATTATCAATCACTTAGGAATCTGCATTATATTGTCCAAAGCTGACAGGTGAGTTCCCCATAAAATATCGTAGTTTCGCGCCTATAAAAAAACAATAACAAATGTCTTTAGTAGTTGTCGGTTCAATGGCTTTTGATGCCATAGAAACTCCCTTCGGGAAAAGTGATAAAATTATTGGTGGAGCTGCAACCTATATTGCATGGTGTGCTTCCAATTTTACTCCTGTAAAACAAATTTCAGTAGTGGGTGGTGACTTTCCACAATCGGAATTAGATGCTTTAACCAACAGAGGTGTAAATTTAGAAGGTGTTCAAATAAAGAAAGATGAAAAGACATTTTTTTGGAGTGGGAAGTATCATTTAGATATGAACACACGCGATACTTTGGATACTCAATTAAATGTATTGGAAAATTTCCAACCCGTTGTTCCAGATAGTTATCAAGATTGCGAAATTTTAATGTTGGGTAATTTAGTACCTGGTGTTCAAAGTAGTGTTATTAAGCAAATGAAAAATCGTCCAAAGTTAATCGTAATGGATACGATGAATTTTTGGATGGAAATTATGTTAGATGATTTATTACACACCATTAGTTTAGTAGATGTTTTATTGGTGAACGATAGTGAAGCGCGTCAATTAAGTGGTGAGTATAGTTTAGTAAAAGCGGCTAAGAAAATTATGGCCATGGGTCCTAAATATTTAATTATTAAAAAAGGAGAACATGGTGCTTTATTGTTCCACGAAAACGAAGTATTCTTTGCACCTGCTTTACCATTAGAAGAAGTATTTGATCCAACTGGTGCGGGCGATACCTTTGCTGGTGGCTTTGTTGCACACTTAGCTAAAACCAAAGATTTTTCATTTGAAAACATGAAGTCTGCCATTATTTTAGGTAGTGCGATGGCAAGTTTCTGCGTTGAGAAATTTGGTACACAAAGATTAACTGAAATCAATCATGCTGATATTAAAGAACGCGTACAATCGTTTGTTTCTTTAGTGAATTTTGATATCGAGTTAGTTTAATTTGGTGAAATCAACACATCCAATTAATTTTGTTCCACAATGATGAAAAATAAACATACAAAACAAATTAAAAAACCTCGCTAAGCGGAAGGTCTGATTGTTTGTATGCGAATAAATATACTCAGAAGCCTTCCACAAAATGGAAGGCTTTTTTTATTTTATAAGTCTTTGTGAAAATTGGATTAAATAATATTTAAACGTTTAAAATAAAAAACATGAAAGTTGCAGTAGTAGGTGCCACAGGGCTAGTAGGCACAAAAATGTTACAAGTACTAGCTGAAAGAAATTTTCCAGTAACGGAATTAATTCCAGTTGCCTCTGCTCGTTCAGTAGGTAAGGAAGTGATTTTTAAAGGAAAGTCATATAAAGTAGTTGGCATGGAAGAAGGTATTGCTGCCAAACCTGCTGTGGCTATTTTTTCAGCTGGCGGAGGAACTTCAACTGAGTGGGCACCCAAATTTGCTGCAGCTGGAATTCGTGTTATTGATAATTCGTCGGCTTGGAGAATGGATCCGACAAAAAAATTAGTCGTTCCTGAAGTAAATGCAAATGTATTAACTGCAGATGATATGATTATTGCAAACCCAAATTGTTCAACTATTCAAATGGTGGTTGCTTTACAACCCTTGCATGCAAAATATAAAATTAAGCGTGTTATTGTAAGCACTTATCAAAGTGTAACTGGTACTGGTAAACAAGCTGTAGATCAATTAATGGATGAGCGCGCTGGAAAAAAATTAACAGCCGATGAAATGGCATATAAATATCAGATTGATTTAAATGCGATTCCACAAATTGATGTTTTCTTAGAAAATGGTTACACAAAAGAGGAAATGAAAATGGTAAAAGAAACTTGCAAAATTATGCAAGACGACTCCATTAAAGTAACAGCAACAACTGTTCGAATTCCAGTAATGGGTGGTCATAGTGAAAGTGTGAATGTGGAGTTCGAAAATGAATTTGAATTAAAAAATGTAATTGCTGAATTAGCTGCTGCGCCAGGTGTGGTTGTTCAACAGGATGACGCTACTCAATTTTATCCAATGCCATTATGGGCGCATGAAAAAGACGAAGTATTTGTAGGTCGTTTACGTCGTGACGAAACACAAGCAAAAACATTAAACATGTGGATAGTGAGCGATAACTTACGCAAAGGTGCTGCTACTAATGCAGTGCAAATTGCAGAGTACTTGGCAGCGCAAGGGATCATTTAGTTTTATCCAATTAAGGAAATAAAATCAGCCTCGGTAATAATCTTTATCGAGGCTATTTTTTTTGCCTTCTCTAGTTTACTGCCAGCGTCTTCGCCTACTACTAGATAGTTTAACTTGCTACTTACACCACTTAAAATATGACCTCCACGTGCTTCTACCATGGCTTCTGCGTCGGAACGTTTTAATTGAGTAAGGGTTCCTGTAAATAAAAAATTTAATCCTGATAAATTACCATCAACGGCGGTGGCATTGGTTTGAATCATATTTAAACCCAATGCTTCTAATTCCTTTATAAGTGCAATATTTTTAGCTTCATGAAAATATTGATAAATACTTTTTGCAACTTTTACCCCTACATCTTCAAAAGCTTGTAGCTGCTCCTCGCTTAAATTTTCTAAATCTAAAATATGGTGAATATGCGAAGCGATTGTTTTTGCAGTTGTCTCGCCAACAAAACGAATGCCTAATGCATAAATTAAACGATATAAAGGTTGTGTTTTTGAAGCTTCTATAGCTGCTTTTAAATTGTCGACACTTTTTTTACCAAAGCCTTCTAATTGGCCAATGGTATCAAAATTTAATTGGTATACCTGCGGTATATTTTCAAGCAAATTCAGTTCATAAAACTTGCGAATATTAGCATCACCAAAACTTTTAATATCCATGGCATCCTTGCTCACAAAATGAATGATTCTTTCTACAATTTGTGCTGAACATAAAGGGTTATTACAACGCCATACTGCTTCTGTTTCTTCTTTTTCTAAAACATAATCACAAACAGGACAAGTTGTTGGGAAAGTGATAATTTGCTCGCTTCCGTTTCTCAGTGAAGGAATGGATTGAACAATTTGAGGGATTACATCTCCAGCCCTTTCTATAATGACCGTATCTCCTAAACGCAAATCTTTTTCTCTTATATATTCTTCATTGTGCATGGAAATACTGGAAACAGTAACACCGCCAATTGCAACCGCCTTTAATTTAGCAACAGGGGTAACAGCTCCAGTGCGTCCAACCTGGAATTCTACATTTTCTAAAATAGTCGTGGCTTGACGTGCTTTAAACTTGTAAGCAATGGCCCATCTTGGATGATGCGATGTCATGCCCAGTTTTTCTTGCAAGGCAAAGTCATTTATTTTAATTACTAAGCCATCAATTTCATAAGGTAGTGTGTCGCGCTCCACTTCAAAATCATTGCAAAACTGAATCACCCCTTGTATGTTTGAAATTACTTTTTTTTCTTTTTGAGGTGATCTAAAACCCATATTCCATAGTAGTTCTAGCGAACCACTATGTGTTTTAAGTAATGGTGGAATGATGGTGCCAGGAGTTAATGTATAATAACTGATATGGTAAATAAAAGCATCAAGATTCCTACTGGCAACCTCTTTTGGATCCTTCATTCTTAAACTTCCCGCAGCAGCATTTCTAGGATTAGCTAAAGGTGCAGCATTATTTGCTTTTAGTTTTTCATTAAAATCATCGAAGGATTTTTTACTCATGATCACTTCGCCACGAATTTCCATTTGTTGAATTCCCAATGCTTTCATGGGGATACTTAACGGGATGGATTTTATTTGTTTAATGTTTTGTGTGATGTCTTCCCCTGCGACGCCGTCTCCCCTTGTGCAGGCCCTGGTTAATAAGTCGTTTTCATAAATTAATGAAATACTAGCTCCATCAAATTTAGGTTCAACGCAATAGGTAATATCATTTAATAAAGCACCTTCGCATGCTTTTCTGTGAAAATCATTTAAGTCCTCGGCATTGTAGCTATTTTCCAAGCTTAACATAGGAACCAAGTGTGCAACTGTTTCAAAACTATTATTTAAACTATTACCAACACGCTGTGTTGGAGAATCATGTACAATAAGCTCAGGGTTTGCAGTTTCTATATTTTTAAGATGCTGATATAAGACATCATATTCATAATCACTTATCAGTGGCGCCGCTGCAACATAATACTGGTACTCGTGAAATTTTAATAATTTCCTTAGTTTGGTAATATCAATATTATGAGGGTTTTGTATGAACTCTTTCGTAGTCGCCTGGCACTCAATTATTTGCTCTTTTGTATACATGATGATAAATGTCCGCTAAAATACAAATTGTTTTATTCTTTTATTTCGTATTTTGGTATTCGATTGCTATTATTTTAAATGCTTATGATTGAACCCCACAATGTTATAGCTAATAACATAGCTATGGACAACAATGATGCCCAAGAGTTAGTTAATTCCTATACCTCGGTACCTTTAACGGTGGATTGCGTAATTTTTGGTTTTAATGAAAACTTATTAAAAGTACTCTTGATTAAGAGTGATTTAAAGCAATTTCAGGACAAATTATCCTTACTCGGGGATAAGGTTTATGCCAACGAGGACTTGGATACTGCAGCTATTAGGGTTTTAAAACAAAGAACCGGCATGTCGGATGTATTTTTAGAACAAGTACATACATTCAGTAAACCTGATAGACATCCTGGCGGAAGGGTGGTGACCACAGTTTATGCATCTTTATTAAATATCAATCATCATTCCCTTTTGTTGCATGACAATGAACTGCAATGGCACACGGTCAATCAAGTAAAATCCATGGCTTTTGATCATCAGCAAATTTTAGATGTTTGTCTTCAGTGGTTACAAAAAAGAATACAAGAGCACCCGCTTGCTTTTAATTTATTGCCTGTGAAATTCTCACTCAGACAACTTCAAAATGTATATGAAGCGATATTGGATGTTAAGTTAGATAGACGAAATTTTAGGAAAAAGTTTGCCTCCATGGGCTTTTTACATGATGCCGATGAAATGGAAACCGACGTCACACATAGACCTGGAAAGTTGTATACTTTTGATTTTATTCAGTACCAGCAAAAAAAGAAAAATTTCATGGGCATTGATTTTTAAAAAATGCCTTTGCTTACTTATAATTTAATACCTTTAAACACTAAATAAAGGTATATTATGTTGCATTCAATGACAGGGTACGGTAGAGCGGAAATTAACTACAATGACAAGACAATTTTAATAGAAGTAAAGTCATTAAATGGGAAACAATTTGACCTGCGTTTAAATATACCATCCTTATTAAAGCCTTATGAAATTGAAATTAGAAATAAACTAAATGAAGGTTTATTTAGAGGCAGCGTTGAATGTAATATCTCGGTTAAATCCAATGGTGTTGCAAGACCAGTTAGCATTAATACTGCTTTGGCAAAATCCTATTACCAGCCAATTGTTGAATTAGCGAATGAATTAGGAATTGAAAAAGAAAATTTATTAAGTACACTTTTAAAATTACCTGAAGTTGTTTCATCTACAAATGAAGTAATTACAGACCAAGAGTGGAAGGCGATATCCGATTTATTACAAGTTGCTATTGAGCAATTAACATTGCATAGAATAGAAGAAGGTAAATCAATCGAAAAAGATTTATTAGAAAGAGTAGCTGCGATTGAAGCACAACAGGCAAATATTGCTGTACACGAGCCTAATAGAAGAATCAAAATAAAAGACGGGCTTACTAAATTGCTTGAACAACATGTTGGTGCGGATAAATATGATAATAACCGTTTAGAGCAGGAGTTGATTTATTATATTGAAAAAATTGACATTTCTGAAGAGAAAGTAAGACTAACTAATCATTGCAATTACTTCAAGGATGTTTTAAAAGAAAAAGAACCATCCAAGGGAAAAAAACTTTCCTTCATTATACAAGAAATGGGTCGTGAAATTAATACCACTGGTTCAAAAGCAAATGATATTGAAATTCAAAAGTCTGTCATTTTAATGAAGGATGAGTTGGAAAAAGCAAAAGAACAAATTTTAAACGTTTTATAAAATGCAGCGCAGTAGTTTATCCATAAACTTAGCATTATTCATGTTTATACTCGTTATTGCTGGTTGTCAAACCAAGCAATTGTATGAACAAAATACCATTTACCCGACACACAGCTGGGCATCCAAAGAAGCCAACAAATATCAGTTTGAAATAACTGATACGAATGCTGCTTACAAAGTATATTTTGTGATAAGGCATCACAATGCGTATAATTATAAAAATATTTGGCTTCAACTAAATACGGTTGCACCCGATAAAACGGCTACTAAACAATCTTTAAATTTGAATTTAGCAGATGATGAAAAAGGGTGGTTAGGAACAGGCATGGACGATATTTTTGATCAAAGAATTCCATTGGGAAATGAACCAGTGCGATTTAGTAAAGGCATGTATACTTTTATTTTAGAACATACCATGCGTGAAGATCCCCTACAAAATATTTTGTCAACTGGAATTAGAGTTGAAAAAGTTGTACCATGATAAGTCGTTTGCAAAAAATAAGTAAACTCCAATTTGTACGACTATTTTACTGGTTGTTTTTAGTGTACATGGTAGCAGCTTTGTTTTGGTGGTATGTTGCTTTAGTCAAACAAAATGATCAAATAGCAAACATAAAATTCGGAACATTTCAATCAAATGATCCTGCTATATCACAAAAAGCCGCTGAAATACAGGACTTTCAATTAAGAAAAAGCAAACAGTATATCGGGGAAGGCCTTACCATTTTATTTTTATTTTTAGTAGGCGCCATATATGTTTACCGATCACTAATAAAACAAATCCGCTATTCAAATCAACAACAAAATTTCATGATGGCGGTTACACATGAATTAAAGACGCCAATCGCCATCACGCAATTAAATTTAGAAACCATTTTAAAGAGAAATTTAGACGTTGACCAACAAAAGAAAATGTTGGAAATTTCTCTTTTAGAAACGCAACGTCTCGATAATTTGTGTAATAATATTTTATTAGCCTCGCAGCTTGACATGGGTGAATATAAGGCAATTGCACAGGAGGTTAATTTGTCCGTTATAGTTGAAAACACACTCAAAAATTTCAAAAGTCGTTTTGCAGAAAGAAATTTTCAAGCTTTCATTGATGCCGATATTCAGTTAAAAGGCGAATCAGTGTTATTGCAATTGCTTCTAAATAATTTAATCGACAACGCCATTAAATATTCAAATGCGGGTTCGACAGTAACCATTCATTTACATGAGGATAATACTAAAATACAAATGCAGGTAATTGACGAAGGCGTTGGCGTACCAGTGAGTGATAAAGATAAAATATTTGAAAAATTTTATCGTGTGGGTGCGGAGTATACTAGAACGACCAAAGGCACTGGATTAGGCTTATACCTTTGTAATCGAATTGCAAAGTTTCATCACGGCACTTTGGAAGTAAGTCCTAATAGCCCCAAAGGAAGTATATTTACATTCACTTATTTTTCCAAATAGTATGGCTAATTATTCTATTTTATTGGTTGAAGACGAAGTGAATTTGCATGATGCTTTAAAACTAAATTTAAAATTAGAAGGCTATGATGTTAGTTCTGCATTTGATGGGCCCTTTGCCATACAACAAATTGAACAGGCGCATTTTGATTTAATTATTTTAGATGTTATGTTACCTGGGTTAGATGGTTATTCGATTACAGAAATGATCAGGCTCAATAATAACCAAACACCTATTCTAATTTTAAGTGCTAAAAATACCACGGCAAATAAAATACAAGGACTAAAATTGGGTGCAGATGATTATATGACCAAGCCCTTTAATTTGGAAGAACTTTTATTAAGGGTGTCTAAATTAATTCAAAAATCAAATGTTTCGAATTTTGTTCCAATTGCGAATACCGAACCCTTTCAATTCTCCGGGAATCATTTTGATTTTGTTTCTTTAGAAGCTACTACCTTTTTGGGTGAAAAAATCACCTTGACCAAAAAGGAAGGCATGCTTTTAAAATTGCTTATTGATCATAAGAACACGGTCATTTCAAGAGAGCAAATTTTAAAAACAGTATGGGGTTATAACGTATACCCAAATACAAGAACCATTGATAACTTTATACTTAATTTTAGAAAATACTTCGAAAAAGACCCACGAAATCCAATACATTTCATTTCGATCAGAGGGGTTGGTTATAAATTCCAAGATTAGGGCCTTTTAAAACAATTTGTTGCTTAATTATTCGTTAAAGGATTAGCGTTTAATTCATTTTCATGTCATTGTCGTCAATTCAAGACTTTTTAGAGCCTGTTAATTTAGACCTTTTATCAATGGATGAAGGCTATAGGGACACTCAATTGGGTAAGCATATTAGTGTTAACCAAGGTACTTTGCCGGACATTGCTAATGCTGATTTAGTCATCATTGGTGCTGGAGAATGCAGGGGGGCAGGTTTTGTACTTAATGACCATGCTGCAGCTAATGCGATTAGAGCTGCATTTTATAATTTATATTATTGGCACGCTCAGGTGAACATTGCTGACTTGGGAAATGTGAAAATTGGACAATCTATTCAGGATAGCTATGCAGCCCTAAGAACAGTGATTTCGGAATTACTGATACAAAATAAAAAAGTTGTCATCATAGGTGGCTCACATGATTTAACCTTAGCACAATACCATGCTTACACGTCGATTCCAACTCTTGTAAATGCGGTAGTTGCTGATGCTAAGATTGACCTTGATTTGGAAGCAAGGTTACCTTCAGATCATTTTTTAGAGGAGTTATTTACGGGCCTGCCGAATCATTTGAATCACTATGCACATATTGGATTTCAAAGTTATTTCATGCATCCGCATATGCTTGAAACAATTGACAAATTACGTTTTGATTGCTTTAGATTAGGGGTAGTGAGAGAAAGTATTGAGGAAATGGAACCAGTTATTAGGGATAGCCATTTAATGAGTTTTGATATTAGTGCTATACAAAATGCACATGCTCCAGCAAACTTAATTACACCTAATGGTTTTAATGGAGAGGAGGCATGTGTTTTAATGCAATATGCAGGTATGAGTTGGAAAACAAGTACAATTGGGCTTTTTGGTTATCAAGCTGAATTAGACCACAAGGGACTTACAGCAATACAAATGGCGCAAATGATTTGGTATATCGTAGACGGCGTTCAAAAAGGAAAAAAAGAATCACCATTAAGTGATATAGAGCGCTTCAAGGAATTTCATATTGCCTTTACAGATATTGATACAAAATTTTTGCAAAGTAAGAGTACGGGCCGCTGGTGGATGAAGTTACATAATGAGCAATGGTGCCCTTGTAGTTATAAGGATTATTTAGTAGCTTCAAATAACGAAATTCCAGAAAGATGGTTAAGAGCACTCGAAAGAGAATAAGCATACACTTACAAAGTGTATTTACTTTAGCAGTCATTTTATTTACAACTGCATGTAGCGTACAAAAAGCACAAAAAACACTATTGGGTGCCGATCCTTTAAAAGGAGCACATATTGGTATTGCTATTTACAATGAGTCCAATCAGCAGTGGGTGAGTAAATATCAAAGCGACCATTATTTTACCCCAGCGAGTAATACAAAAATTCAGTCTTGTTTTTTAGGCATGAAGTATTTGAAAGACTCTATACCTGGTTGGAAATTTGCTGAAAATAAGGACTCGGTTTTTTTAATGCCTTTGGGCGATCCTAGTTTTTTACATCCAGATTTCACTTATCAGCCTGTTGCCGATTTGATAAAAAATACCAGAAAGCAAATTGTGTTTTGCCTTCCAGATGCTGAAGATAAATTCGAAGCCTATGGAAGAGGTTGGGCATGGGATGATTACCCGGAGGATTATCAACCTGAAAGAAACAGATTAAATGTTTATGGTAATGTCATGACCGTATATAAAAAAGCAAATGGCATACAAGTTAAACCTAGCTTTTTTACAAAAAATCAAACCCTTCCTAATAAGTATACATTATGGTCTCGTGAAAAATTGAGTAATCAGTTTTTCCCAAAACAGGATCTAATTAAAGATCTTGAACACCAAGTTCCATTTATTACTGGCACAAATTATAGTATTGCAAAATCATTGATTGAAGATAGTTTACATCCTCAATATCCTATAGCCATACAAAAAGGATGGAATCAACCTGATGCTAAAATCATAAATACAGTGGCCACTGATTCATTGTTAAAAATAATGATGAATCGCAGTGATAACTTTTTTGCAGAACAAATTTTGTTGATGACTAGTCAGCAATTATTAGGCAAAATGGATGATGTTGCTATTATAGATACTATTTTAAAAACCGATTTTGTTGATTTCCCTCAAAAGCCAGAGTGGGCTGATGGTAGCGGTCTTAGCAGGTTTAATTTAACGACACCTGAAAATTATATTACATTGTTACAAAAAATGGAAAAGGATTTTCCAATGGAAAGAATTAAATCCATTTTTGCACAAGGAGGGAAAGGGTCACTTTCAGCCTACTATAAAAATATACCTGGTGTGCTTTATGCTAAAACAGGCACCCTTGGCAATCAAATTGCTTTAAGCGGATATATTATTACAAATAGAGGGACTCGTTTAACTTTTTCAGTACTTGTTGGAAATCATGTTAGTCCAACTACTTATCCGGTACGTCACGCTGTTGAAGAATACTTAACGGCAATTATGAAAAAATATTAAGTAAGTGTTATTTACTAAATAGGCCGTCCAAGTAGGATTCTTTAAAATCAATATAGGTGGGCGCTCCTGATGCGGTTAGGGTTGGTATTTCACATTCCATTAAGGATTCAATTAAACTATGCATTTCCTTTTGCGTTAATGATTGCCCCGCTTTAATTGCCGATTGCCTAGCCATACAACGAATTATTTTTTCTCTTTTGCTGAACTTGATATCGCCACTAAAATGTTTGAATTGTTCAAGTAATAGTTCAATGGCATTTTTTTCATTCCCTGAAATAACATCGGCAGGTATACCCTGTATAATAAAACTATTTTGTCCAAATGGCTCAATTTCATATCCAATGACAGCCAAATCGGCTATGATATCTTCTAGCAATACGGCATCTGCTACCCCTAATTCCATAACTACTGGAAACAAACTTTTTTGTGTTGCATGAGGATGGATTGTTGCCTTTTGATATTTTTCATACAATACCCTTTCATGAGCAAGTTGTTGATTCACCATAATAAAACCCGATGCCGTTGGTGCAATAATATAGGTATTGTTCACTTGAAGTAATGTAGTATCCTCATCCACTTTAATGCCATTGGATTCTTTGTATAAACCCATGGAGGATGACTTAACTATAAATGAATCCGTATTGGTAGTTAAATCGTTTTCGTCACCTGAAGTTGGCAGGTCACTAAAAAAACTTTTCCACTCCTTTTTTTCTGCATCACTTACCCTTGGAATAAAATGAGCTTGATTTTTTTGTGTGAATCCAGCATACAATGAACTACTTGCTGCACTGTTTCTTTGTTCCTCTGTAAATGGTTTTTGAATGCCATCTAATTGTTGAATATCGGCATCCAATGAAAAATCAAGTGACGGGGCAATACTGAATTGTGCAAGAGCATGTTTCACGGCTGCTTGCACAAATGCATAAATTATTTTATCGTCTTCAAATTTAATTTCTTGTTTCGTTGGATGCACATTAATGTCCACTCTTGAAGGGTCAACATCAATATATAATAAGTAACTTGGAAAATTTTCCTTGGGTATTAATCCTTCAAATGCATTTGCAATAGCATGATGTAAGTATGGACTTTTTATGAAACGCCTATTTACAAAAAAGTATTGATCACTTCTTGTTTTCTTTGCTGTTTCAGGTTTACCTACAAATCCTGAAATAGTTAGGTAATCGGTTTTTTCACCAACGGCCACTAATTTAGCTTGATAACTATTTCCTAATACATGAATTGCTCTTTGTTTAAAACTTCCGCCTTCCCAATGAAAAACATCCTGACCATTATTGGTAAGGCTAAAATAAATTTCAGGAAAAGCCAGTGCTACTCTTGTAAATTCTTCAATAATATGTTTTAATTCAGCCGAATTGCTTTTTAAAAAATTTCGTCTTGCAGGTATATTGAAAAATAAATTTTTCATGCTAATATTCGTACCCACTGGACAAGCAATAGGACTGGTTTCATTTACATGACTATTTTCAATTTCAACTAATGTACCAAGTTCGTCCTGTGCTTGTCTTGTTTTTAAAGTTACTTGTGCAACTGCTGCGATGGAGGCAAGCGCTTCACCCCTAAATCCCATAGTTCTAATTTGAAACAAATCTTCAATCGAACTTATTTTACTAGTAGCATGTCGTGCAAATGCATTTTGCGCATCAATAGGATTCATTCCTTTGCCATTATCAATTACCTGAATGAGTGCTTTACCCGCATCATTGATAATTAATTTTATTTCAGTGGCACCTGCGTCAACTGCATTTTCCAATAATTCTTTTACCGCACTTGCTGGTCGTTGAATGACTTCGCCTGCTGCAATTTGATTGGCAATATGATCCGGTAATAAATGAATGCTATTGGTCACTAATAAATCGTTTAAAGTGTGTAAAAGTAGTAAATTTGGGCCTGAAAAACATCAACTTATGCTTAGAACAGCGGACATAAAAAAAATACCACATAACTACCTTCCAGCAACGTTTAGTTTAACAGAATGGGCTGATTTAGAGCCCTTTTTTAAGGAATTAAGTGATCGTGTTATTAATGATAAAATAGAGCTTGAAAAATGGCTAAAAGACGTAAGTGAATTAGAAGCCTTTATTAGTGAGGATGCATGTTGGCGTCAAATTAAAATGACTTGTGACACCACGGATAAATCCTTAGAGGATGCCTTTACTTATTTCTGCATGGAAATACAACCCAAAATGCAACCTTACGCGGATGCATTGAATAAAAAATTAATGGCAAGCCCCTTCACGTCGGAACTTAATCAGGAGGAGTACTTTACTTATTTACGTTCGGTTAAAAAAAGCATTGAGCTTTTTAGAACGGAGAACATTCCTTTGCAAGCTGAACTAAGTGTGCTTCAACAACAGTATGGCACTATTGCTGGGAAAATGACAATTGAAATGAATGGTCAAGAATATACCTTACAACAAGCTGCACAGTTTTTGGAAAATGAAGACCGAGCAGTTAGGGAGGAAGCCTATAGAAAAATTCAGGAACGTCGTTTACAGGATAAGGAGGCAATGCATGAATTGTATACTACTTTAATTCAAAAAAGACATCAGGTTGCAGTGAATGCTGGCTTTGCAAATTATCGTGATTACAAATTCGCTGAATTAGGACGTTTTGATTATACTAAAGAAGATTGTTTTCAATTTCATGAAGCCATCAAATTGCACGTGCTTCCTTTAATTGATAAAATATATGCGCGTAAAAAACAAAAGCTTGGATTGGATACATTAAAACCTTGGGATACCGAAGCGGAACCTGCTGGCACCAAGCCATTGCGCCCTTTTACAGATGGAAAGGATTTATATGAAAAATCAGTTGCTTGTTTTGAACAACTCAATCCATTCTTTGCCGATTGCTTACGTAAAATGAATGAATTAAAACATTTTGACTTAGAAAGTAGAAAAGGGAAAGCACCCGGAGGCTATAATTGTCCATTAGCAGAATCAGGCGCACCATTTATATTTATGAATGCTGCAGGTCAAATGAGTGATGTTACTACTATGGTTCATGAAGGAGGACACGCAATCCATTCTTTTTTATCACATCCACTTTCCTTGAGTGCTTTCAAAGAATACCCTATGGAAATTGCAGAAGTCGCTAGCATGTCCATGGAATTATTTACAATGAATCATTGGCAATCATTTTTCGAAAATGAAACCGATTTGAATCGTGCGAAGGAGCACCAATTAGAAAGAACCATTACTATTTTCCCTTGGATTGCGATTATTGATAAATTCCAACATTGGGTATATGAAAATCCAAATCACACCATTGAAGAAAGAACTAATAATTGGACAGCAATACTAAAAGAGTTTTCAACCAATAGTATTGATTATACAGGCCTTGATATGTATCGTGCAATAGGATGGCAAAGACAATTACATTTGTTTGAGGTTCCCTTTTATTATATTGAATATGGCATTGCACAATTAGGCGCTATAGGAATGTGGATGCAGTATCAACATAATCCAACACAAGCTTTAGAAAACTACATGAATGCATTGGCTTTAGGAGGTACTAAAACATTGCCAGAATTATATAAAACGGCAGGCTTGGAATTCAACTTCTCACCTAATTATGTAAAAACATTAATGGATTTTACAAATCAAGAGTTAGAAAAATTATTTCAATAATTATTTTTATAACATTTACTTTAAAATAATGTTGTAAAAAAAATAGCACTCAAATTGAGTGCTATTTTTTTATGTATCGGTTTAATTCGATTATGCTTGAGCAGGACCTTGGCCAGGATTATTTCCCTGAGGCGGACGATTGTTAGGTCTAGGGCCATTGTTAGATCGCGGGCCATTGTTCGGGCCATTATTTGGTCTTGGTGCGTTGTTGTTGGGTCTTGGCCCGTTATTTGGTCCGTTATTAGGTCGTGGTCCGTTATTATTAGGTCTAGGACCGTTATTATTTCTTGGTCCATTATTTGGCCCAAAATTTCGAGGACTATTATTATTGTTAGCAGGTCCTCGTTGTTGATCACGACGACGTCGATCATTTTTCTCTAATGATTTAAGGCTTATTTGACCTACTAATTCTACAAACGAAGACTCTACTTCCTTTTGTTTACCACTGGTTAACTCTACTGCTTGTAATTCATCAACGACAACCCCTTGTTGATTTAATTTTTTTATTTCAATCACCCTGTCAATAGTTAATGGATAATGCTTTGTGTTATTAGGCAAAGTATACCACATTAAGTTTTTGAAAATATCTTTCTTAATTAAAAATGCTTGACCCATTGCAGTCTGTAATGTATCAGCATAGTCTGGGAATCCTTGTAATGCATCTAAATAAGTATCTAATTCAAAATTCAAACAACATTTTAAGCGTCCACATTGTCCACTTAATTTAGTTTGGTTGATGGATAAATTTTGATAGCGTGCAGCAGTAGTGTTAACACTTTTAAAATCATGTAACCAAGTGCTACAACATAATTCACGACCACAACTTCCAATACCACCTAATTTTGCCGCTTCTTGACGAATACCAATTTGGCGCATTTCAACTTTCACTTTAAACTCGCCTGCAAAAATGCGTATGAGTTCTCTAAAGTCTATTCGATCATCTGCTGTATAAAAAAATGTTGCTTTTTTTCCATCCGCTTGCATTTCAACCTCGCTAAGCTTCATGGCTAATTTTAGGTTGGAAGCATGTGTTCTACTTCTAGCTAATATATCGGCCTCTCTACTTTTGCTAATTTTAAAAGTTTCAATTTCGCGATCAGCACTAGGACGAAGAATTTTTTTCATATCGGGATTGAATTCATCCATCCCTCTTTTCTTTAGTTGTAGTCTTACAAGTTCACCAGTAAGTGAAACTTCGCCTAAATCAAAACCGTTTACGCCTTCAACGGTTACATAATCACCTTTTTCGAATTGCTGTAATGTTGTATTTCGGAAAAAATCTTTACGACTTCCTTGTTTAAAGCTGACTTCCACCACTTTACATTGACTATCAATATCATCAATAGGTAAGTCACGTAACCAATCGTGTACATTTAATCGGTTGCAAGCACCACTACTGCATCCTCCGTTGCTTTTACAACCCCCTGGTTTGCCAGTTCCACATGATCCACATCCCATATATAGTTAATTCTAACTGTTAATGAATAAAAATACCCAGCCAAGCGCCACTTTCCTCAATACCTTTAAGCTTAGGCTTCTGTCAAAATTAAGGTTTTGTTCTGAATGATATGATAGAACTTGATTCCCAATGCCATAAATAGCATTTTTGGGTTGGCATTACGCTCAATATGGTAAACTGCCTTGTCTAATTCCAAAATAATGGCCTCTAGCTGGCCAATTCCTGCAATTTTATTGATTCTAAGGGCAAAATCCTTCAAAGTGGGGTCTAAATTTAGCTCATTACCTATTATTTTAAGGCGAATGCTTTGTTCTAACAGGTTGTTAAAGTACTTTAAAAATTGCTTTTGTGGCTCTCTGCCCATTTTGCTTGTTTCTTCCACCCATTTCATTTGGGCTAATGGGCCTCCTTTTAAAATGGCATTCAACCACTCCCTTATTTGAGCTAAAAAGTCGCTATCGCTATGCTGAACTAAGTGGAGCGCTTCTCTATAATTACCATCTGAAATAGAGGCAATTTGGGCTGCTTTCGCAGGCTCTAAATGCCCTTTCTGAATCAAGGCTTGCTCAATATCCTTAGTTGTAAGACGAGGTACTTTAATATATTGACATCGACTTAGTATGGTAGGTAGTATTTGTTCCTCGGAATTTGCTACCAATAAAAATATGGTATTATCTGGTGGTTCTTCAATGAGCTTTAAAAGCTTATTACCTTCCTTGCCTAGGTATTCTGGCATCCACATGACCAAAACTTTATAGGCACTTTCAAAACTTTTGAAGGACAACTTTTTGATTATTTCAGCACACTCGTCTGCACTAATATTCCCTTGTTTATTTTCGGCATTGATGGATTGTAACCAATCAAATACATTGCCATAAGGGTACAAATTGATAAAATCTCTCCAAGCCTCTATATGATTTGTACTAATATTTTTTGAACCTGGCTTTTCAGTGATACTTGGGAAAGAAAAATGCAAGTCAGGATGCATAAGTTGACTTGCGCGATTATAAGCAGGCAATGCTGCAATTTCATCGGGACTATAAACTTTTGGGGTAGACGGTTCAGGTGCCCCAAATAAATCGGCTCCATTTGCGTCCACATTACTGTTGGGAATACTTACGATATACTGAGCAAAAGCAATAGCCAAAGGCAATGCACCTGCTCCTTCTGGTCCTACAAAAAGAATTGCATGACTAAGACGCTGGTGCTGAACCATTTCAACCAACTGTTTTTTAAGTTGATCATGACCAATTACTTCGCTTAATAACATGGCATGAAGATACGGAAAAACAGCCTTGCGGTTTTTGATGCAAGCCAATTACTTTACGCGAGACAAAATATCCTCACTATCTGGTTTAACGTTACTTGGGAAATAAGCAATCATCTTGCCGTTTTCATCAATTAAAAACTTATTGAAATTCCAAGAGATATTGGCATCTAATACACCATTTTTTGATTTCTGAGTTAACCATTGATATATAGGCGCAATTTGATCCCCTTTCACGTCGATTTTATCAGCCAAAGGGAATGTAACTCCATAATTTTTTTGGCAAAAACTAACAATTTCCTCGTTTGTTCCAGATTCCTGTCCACCAAATTGATTACATGGAAATCCAATCACAACCAATTTACCTTTATTACTTTCATAAACTTTTTCTAATGCGGCATATTGAGGTGTATATCCGCACTTACTAGCTGTATTTACAATTAAAATTTTCTTTCCTTTAAAGCTAGCAAAATCAATTTGCTTGCCATCAATGCCTTTTACTTTAAACGAATGAATGCTTTGTGCATTTAATGAAAGGGAGAAAGCAACCATAAATAAGGTAATTAAAAGTCTCATTTTATAAATTTTTGTATTATGAATATAACGCATTTTTGCCAAAATTGTTTAATCCAAAGTATAAGCGGCGGTTATCATACTAATACTTTTTGGCTTTGCTTTTAATAAGCAATGGTAAGCAGCTTCGATGGTGGCACCAGTAGTTAAGACATCATCAATAATGACAATGTCTTTGTCTGCTAACAAATGGGCATGGGTTAGTTTAAATAGGCTATTTAAATGCAAGCCTCTTTGAACGCGATCCTTATGGGTTTGTGTTGCGCTATTTTTTGTTTTTTGCAAGCCTTTGAAAATGGTCAACTTACATCCATCTGCAAGCATTGAGGTGCAAATAAGCTCAGTTTGATTATAACCCCTTTTCCTTTTTCTTGCGTTACGTATTGGAATAGGTACCAGAAAAGTAGTGTCGTTTAATTCAATACACTCATTTAAGGTTGCTGCCATAAGTTTACCCAACAACAAACCTGCTTTTTTATTTTGCTTATACTTTAATTCAAATAGTATTTTTTGAACTATACTTTCTTTGGTATAGAACAAAATGGATATTGATTTTTTTAGTTTTATTCTACCCCAAAATATTTTATCTACAGGGCTGTTTTGTATGGATGCAAAATCAGTATAGGGAAGAAGTGTTTCACAACGGTCGCAAATAATTTGCTCAGTTGATAAATATTCAGAAGCACATTGTAAACAAATATGAGGATAAAACAAATGAACAAATCCCTGTAAGTAAATTTGAATTATTTGTAATGCTTTTTTGGCAAGCGCCCCAATAGGCATGATTAAAAGAATAGGCGATAAGCTTCGTCTACTCTTTCTACAGGTATGATTTGGATACTGTGTTTTTTGGGCTCTATCCCTTTACTATTAAATGCTGAGATGTAAATTTTTTCAAAACCTAATTTTTCAGCTTCAGCAATGCGTTGTTGAATTCTATTGACTGCTCTGATTTCTCCGTTCAATCCTACTTCTCCAGCAAAGCAAATGCCCTGATGTAGTGGTATGTCCTCATATGAGGAAAGTAATGATAATATAATGGCTAAGTCTAATGATGGATCCTCGATTTTCAAACCGCCGGCTATGTTTACAAAAACGTCTTTCATGCCAAAAGCAAATCCACCACGTTTTTCTAATACTGCTAATAATAATTGTAGTCTTCTTAAATCAAATCCGGTAACTGTTCGTTGAGGTGTGCCATAAACACTTTGTGTTACTAATGCTTGAACTTCAATTAACAATGGACGCATACCTTCCATCGATGCCGCTATGGTACTACCGCTTAATGATTCATTTCGTTGTGCTATTAAAAAGGCCGAAGGATTATTAACCACTTTCATGCCTTCTCCGGTCATTTCATAAATACCTAGTTCACTTGTACTTCCAAAACGGTTTTTTAAAGTGCGCAACATTCTATATGCATAATGACGATCGCCTTCAAATTGAAGTACGGTATCCACCATATGTTCTAAAATTTTTGGTCCTGCGATGGTGCCTTCTTTTGTGATATGTCCGATTAAAAATACCGGGGTTCCTGTTTCTTTTGCAAAGCGTTGAAATTCTGCTGCAGTTTGTTTTATTTGAGATACACTACCAGCAGCTGCCTCAATCAAATTTGATTCTAAAGTTTGAATAGAATCAACAATCACCACGGTCGGCTTTAATTTTTTAATGGCTTTGAAAATATCTGGTGTGCGTGTTTCAGTTAGTAAGTAAAAATTTTCGTTTTGTAAATTCAAACGATCAGCACGCATTTTTATTTGCTGTATACTTTCCTCACCACTTATATATAAAACAGTTTGATCCTTCATCATTAAACCTTGTTGTAAAAACAAGGTACTTTTTCCTATACCAGGTTCTCCTGCCACAAGTACGATGGATCCCAATACAATGCCTCCACCTAATACTCTGTTAAGCTCAGGATCGGCGCTGTTAATTCTTTTTTCAGATTGACTATTGACTTCGTTAATGGCAATAACCTGTGTGCCTTTTTGTTGTGTTGTATAACCTTCCCATCCAGCATCCTTTTTTTCACCTTTCTCTACTAATTCCTCGGTGAAAGTATTCCATTCATTACATGCCGGACATTTACCAGCCCATTTTGCAGACTCGTAGCCACAATTATTACAAAAAAAGGCTGATTTAGCTTTGCTCATACCTTAAAGATAAAGGCTATTTAAATTAATTTAGAAGTAAAAACCGAAAATAGTTTTACAGCTTAATTTCTTCCTGTTGGTCATCTAAGAATTTGTATTCTACCAAATGACTATTGTTCTCAGGGATGGATTTTAATTTAAGCTTATACTTACGCTTCCATTTTTTAAGAATACTACTAAATATACCCTTCGTTAAATGTGAGTGAATGATAGGGTGCACTAGTATCTGTAAACTCTTGTGTCCATGGGTAGCTAAATAAGCTAACTTCTTTTCCATTTCGTCCTCTAATAATAAAGTAGAAGTTATTTTCCCTGTTCCATTACAAGCTGGACAATCCTCAGAAGTATTAATATTTACTTCGGGTCTAATTCTTTGACGCGTCGCTTGTAATAAACCAAATTTTGATATTGGTAAAACTGAGTGTCGTGCACGATCTGTTTTCATGAATTCATCCAATGCTTCCTGTACTTTCTTTTTATTCTCAGGAAGTTTCATGTCAATAAAATCAATCACAATGATGCCACCAATATCTCTCAATCTTAATTGGCGCGCTATTTCTTCAGCCGCTTCTAAGTTTGTTTGTAAAGCATTCTCTTCTTGATTATTACTTACACTCTTAAATCCGCTATTCACATCAATAACATGCAATGCTTCAGTGTGCTCAATAATTAAATAAGCACCACTATTTAAGTTAACAGTTTTGCCGAACGAAGACTTTACTTGTTTTGTAATTCCATATTGATCAAAAATTTCTTGATCGCCATTATGCAAGCTTAAAATATTTGCCTTAGTAGGCGCAATTCTTTGTAAATAACTTAAAGTAAGATCAAATATTTTTTTATCGTTGACAACAATTTTATTGAAATCTTCGGAAAGTAAATCTCTTAAAATACTCGTTGTTTTACTCTCTTCACTCATGATACGTGAAGGAGCCATAGCACCTTTTAAATTTGATTGGATGTTTTTCCAATTTTCAACCAAGGTTAATAAGTCTTCATGTAATTCAGCAGTAGTCTTTCCTTCAGCGGCAGTACGAACAATGATACCAAAATTTTTAGGTCTAATGGATTCCATCATTTTTTGCAAACGCTTACGTTCTTCACCGCTATGTATTTTTTTAGATACGGCAACTATTTCATTAAAGGGAGTAAGCACAATAAAACGACCAGCAAGCGACAACTCACAACTTAGCCTAGGCCCTTTTGCTGCTATAGGTTCTTTCAAAATTTGAACCAATACGGTTGGCTTGCCATTTAAAACCTCGCTTATTTTTCCTGTTTTTACAATTTCAGGAGCTGTTTGAAATTTAGAGAAGTCAAACTGGTTATCATTATTGTTAACGGCTTCCTGCGTGTATTTAATGATTGATTTAACATAAGGGCTTAAATCAGTGTAATGTAAAAAAGCATCTTTTTCAAAACCAACATCTACAAATGCCGCGTTTAATCCTGGAATTATTTTACGCACCTTTCCTAAATATAAATCCCCAACAGCCCAGCGCGTATCCATTTTTTCATTATGGATTTCCACTAATTTCTTGTCTTCTAATAAGGCTATTTCAACCCCATCAGATGAACTATTTATAATTAAATCTTTATTCACTTATAGCAACTTTTTTAAATGCAAGCATAGAGCTATAATAACAGCTTTGCCAATGCATTATTTAATTTTTGTAAACACTGCCACTTTACGAAGGAAGGAAAAGGTAATGTAAAGTTGCTAAGTAGAAGAGTGGAGTGTATTTAAAAAGAATACAAGCGTGTTGGGTAAATTCAACACGCTTGTATCTAGGAAGAACTATTTATTTTTCTTCTTATGACGATTCTTTCTTAAACGTTTTTTTCTTTTATGCGTCGCAATTTTATGACGCTTTCTTTTTTTTCCACAAGGCATGTCCTATAATTTTTGTTATTAAAAATATTTTTTCTTCTCTTATTTCTCGAGTTCTTTATTTCGTTTTCTTCAAATCCTTTATTCTCTTTTCAATCGCTTCTTTAGCTGCTGGATTGTTTACCAATGTTTTCATTTTAGTATACCATTCAATCGCTAAAGCTGGCTGGTTCGTTAGCTCATAACATTCAGCTAAATTCACCATTGCTTCCAAATTTGCTGGAGCTAGTTTTAAAATGGATGTAAATCGTTCAATTGCTTTTGGATATTGACCTGATTTTTTACCACCTAATCCTAACATCATTTGACCATAAATATTTTGAGGATTTTTATCAACCACCTCTTTCACTTTTAAAATGCCTTGCATAGGATTGTCTGAAATATTTCCAAACAAATAACAAGCACCTAAATTTATTTTAGTCGAATCGTTATTAGGATTCATTACCAACGCTTTTTCTAAAAGAACTTTTGCATTAACGGCAATCCAATTAAGTATTGCGGGTGGTGCATCCGGCGATGTTAGGTTATCTACCAACTGCTGGGCTGCAAAAGTGAGGCTTTTTTCAGAATTTTCCAACAAAGCAGCGCTGTAAGTATAATATAAATATGGTTCGACTCTTTGAGCAGAGTCAGCCCAAAACTGGGATAATTGTTTGTAAACTTGAATGCTATCAGTTGATGTTTTTGCTTTAACTAATTGATTTTCAATACTTAGTAATGAAATTTTTTGACTAGCAGTTAATGCAGTTTTGGCACCATCAAGGACCGTTTGGGTACTTATAACTTGATTGGAACTAGTAGTATTATTTTGAGCAACCTGGGTTTTATTAGTTCTTGGAACGAAAAAAACGATTGCGAAGCAGGTGAGTGTCGCTACAAATGCTACAACTAACTGAGGTTTTTTCAATGTAAATTAATTTCCTGCAAAGGTAACTACTTGCGTCTTTCTTTTACCTCATTTACAAATTCTTTTGCAGGTTTAAATGCAGGAATATAATGTTCAGGTATTTGAACTGCAATATTCTTTTTGATATTACGCCCAATTTTAGCGGCTCTTTTCTTAGTAATAAAGCTTCCAAATCCACGTATATAGATGTTCTGGCCATTTGACAAGCTTTCTTTAACTTCCTTGAACATTCTTTCTAAAGTCATTAATACATCCACTTTAGGAACTCCAGTTTCGGAAGCGATAAGATTGATGAGATCAGATTTTCTCATGAAGTTGATTTTTGGGGTTTCGGTATTAAAAATAAATTAAATTTTACCTAATTGCAACTTATTTTTCATTTTTTTCTACATATCTACACATAAATTTAAGCAAATACATATTTAAATAAATAATATATAAATAAAATCCTTTGTATAAACAGGGATATAATTTTAAAATTCAGGCATAATTTGGTCAATTTTGATGATTTTTGCCTGGAATGAATACAATTTTCTGTGATTTACTCTTAAAATGGGATAAAAACATGAATCACCGTCCAATGCCTTGGAAGGGTGAGAAAAATCCCTATAAAATATGGTTGAGTGAGATTATTTTACAACAAACCAGGGTCGAACAAGGGTGGGCTTATTATGAAAAATTTATTAAAACTTATCCAACTATCCAGCATTTAGCAAGGGCGAAAGAGAATGAAGTTTTTAAACTTTGGGAGGGTTTGGGTTATTATAATCGATGTAGAAATTTATTATTTACAGCAAAGCATATTGTGAACGAGCTTCATGGTGTTTTTCCAAATACCTATGAAGGATTAATCGCATTAAAAGGTGTGGGACCCTATACCGCGGCGGCAATTGCTTCTTTTGCATATAATTTACCTTATGCAGTAGTAGATGGCAATGTGTTCAGGGTTTTTTCGCGTTTTTATGGTATACACACGCCAATTGATACAAAATTAGGATTGGAACAATTCAATAAAATTGCCAATGAAAATTTAGCTACAAAAAAGTCTGGAATTTATAACCAAGCACTCATGGATTTTGGTGCAACTGTTTGTAAACCTATGGCCCCTTTATGTGCTGAATGTATTATGCGTCCATCCTGCAATGCCTATCAATTAAATAAGGTAGGCCAATTGCCAATTAAGGAAAAAGTGATTCATCGAAAAAACAGGTATTTTGATTTTTTCTGCTTTATAATGGGGAATAAAGTACTACTTCAAAAAAGAGAAATGGGTGACATTTGGGCCGGCTTATTTCAATTTTATTTAGTTGAAAACGATAAGTTTATAAAAGCGGACAATCAATTTTACGATCAAATACTTACCAGTCAATTAATGATTGACAAGCAATTAGTAAACCTTCAAGGGCCTCAAAAAGTATATACACAAATGCTTACTCATCAACAATTAACGGTTAGGTTTCACATAGTTGAATTGAAAGAAATGGCAAAGGTTTTTGAGAAAGGTAATTGGACAACGATCAAATCCTTGAAAAAATTAGCTTTTCCTAAAACGATAAATAGTTTTTTAGCCGAACAAAATTATTTTCAATTATAAAATGTCTCATATAAGTGGTAACTTTCCACTGCAAATAAATCCAAATTGGAATATCATTCGAGTAACATACTTCTTTTAACTATTAACAGCTTAGCGCTAATACAGCAAGATGCGTTTTTGATTTTGCTAATGAGTGTGCTTTTATTTTTTTCTTTTTCTATTGCCGGAGCTGAGGTAGCCTTTTTTTCCTTATCCTTTAAGGACATTCAAAATTTAAAAACGAAGCAAAATAAAACATTGAAGCGTATTGTGGTATTGTTGGAGGATCCAAAAAAATTACTCACCTCAATGCTTATTGCCAATAGCTTCATCAATATTTGTATTATTTTAATTGCCAATATCTTAATAAATGATTTATTTGTTTTTGATCAAATAAATATCCCAGGCTTTGAATTTATCGTGAAAGTAGTTGCAGTCACTTTGCTATTATTATTTTTTGGAGAGATATTGCCTAAGGTAATGGCTACGCAAAACAATATTAGATTTGCGCAAGACTTTGGAGGCATTATTCAAGTAGTTTATTTTATATTTTCTTGGCCAAGTGCTATTATGGTTAAGTATACCAATGTTATAGAAAGTAAATTAGCTAAGAAAAATTTTGGAGCTACTTATAGCATGGAAGAATTAGATCATGCAATTGATTTAACTACATTGCCTAATCAACAAGAGAACGAAAAGAAAATCCTGAAGGGCATTGTTAAATTCGGAAATATATCGGTTAAGCAAATTATGAAAACCAGGTTGGATGTTTATGGCGTTGAGGAAGCCATTGCGTTTAATGAGTTATTGGATCATATTAAGGAGCACAATTATAGTAGGTTTCCTGTTTTCAAAGAGGATTTGGATAGTATCGTAGGAATGATCCATACTAAAGACGTATTACCACATATTGATGAGCCAGCAAATTTCAAATGGGATCAATTAGTTAGACCCGCCTTTTTCGTTCATGAACAAAAAATGATTGAAGATTTATTAAAAGATTTTCAGTCTAAAAGAATTCATTTTGCGATTGTAGTGGATGAGTTTGGAGGTACTAGTGGCATTATTACACTTGAGGATATTTTAGAAGAAATTGTAGGTGATATTAAAGATGAATTTGATGAAGAAGAGTCGATGATAAAAAAAATTGACGAGTTCCATTATTCAGTGGAAGGGAAAACGACGATTATTGATTTATGTAATTTCATAGAAATTTCTACCAATTATTTTGATACAGTAAAGGGCGAAAGTGATACCGTTGCAGGGTTATTTTTGGAATTGGCGGGTGAATTTCCAATGGTACAACAAGTAGTAAAGTATAAGCAGTTTAGTTTTACGGTGATGGAAATACAAAAAAATAGAATTCAAAAAATTCAACTAATCATCAATCCTCAACCCATAATTGCACCTGAAAATGTATAAAACAGGGTTTCTTATACTTTGCATATTTTGTATTTTTAGTTTAGCCTGCAATAGCCCCTATTTGCCTAAGCAAAAAGGGTATGAAAAAATTAAATTTCCGGAAAAAAAATATCAGCTATTCAGTGAGGTTAATACACCTTATACTTTTGAATATCCTGTTTACGCTCAAATAGATCGAAAAATAAATTATTTCGGTGATTACAAACAAACTAAAGGTTGGCTTAATATCAATTTTCCTGACAATGACGCCACCATTTATGTTAGTTATAATGATATAAAACCTAATCAGTTTAATGCGCTATTAAAAGACGCGTACACTTTTGCTAATAACCATAATATTAAAGCCAACTTGATTGAAGACTCCTTGTTCACAACTGACAATGGAGTTAAGGGGGTGTTTTTTCATATTGGGGGGGATGTGGCAACCAATTATCAGTTTTTTTTAACCGATTCTGTGCATCATTTTTTTAGAGGGGCTTTGTATTTTGACACCACTCCAAATGAAGATTCGTTGGCACCCATAAATGCTTTTCTTTTTAAGGATCTTACCCACTTAGTGAACACTTTTCGTTGGAAATAATTATATCTTTACAGCATAATTTTAAGTATGATAATTATTGATTCAGTTTTGGTGAGTGATGAGGTTGTAGAGGAGCAATTTGTATGTGATTTAACAAAATGTAAAGGTGGCTGTTGCGAGGACGGTGATGCGGGTGCGCCTTTAGAAAATAAAGAAAAGGACTATATTAAAGAGTATTACAAAGTTGTTGAACCTTACATGACTAAAGAAGGTATTAAGGAAGTTAAACAAGTAGGCCAGTTTTTATATGATCGTGAATTTGGTTGGGTAACGCCTACGATAAATGGTGAAATTTGCGCATATGGTTTTAAGGATGAAAAAGGAATCATAAAATGTGCATTTGAACAAGCGTATAATGATGGCAAAATCCCTTGGAAAAAACCAATTAGTTGCCATTTGTTTCCTATAAAAATTACCAAAAGCAAATCAGATCCTAATGTTGAGTACTTGAATTACGAACCAAGAGAGGATTTATGTGCAGCTGCATGTTCCTTAGGTGTTAAATTAAAAGTGCCAGCTTATGTTTTTTTAAAAGAATCGATTATCAGAAAATATGGGGATGAATTTTATAATGCTTTAGACGCATCGGCTAAACACCTATTAAAAAAATAATTTTATGCGAAGTATTTACGCCGATTCATTTTTAACAAAAAGTACCGAAAAGGCTTTCGACCTTGATCACCGACGAAAAATTAATTTCAATATTGGGAAATATAATGCAGTTGTTCCTGTTGGATTGTCTCAGTTTGAAGACTTGGGTAGGGTAAGAGAATTGGCAAAAAATAAAAAGTGGGAAGCTGTTGAACATTTAGATTTTTATTTAACGCAGTTTGAGGAACAAATCACAAAAAAAGGAGCAAAAGTTATTTGGGCAGAGGATAGTGAACAGGCTTTGAATTTTATTGGTGAAATTTGCGAAGAAAAAAAATGCAAATCCATTGTAAAAAGTAAAAGCATGGTCACCGAGGAGATTCATTTGAATAATTATTTAGAATCTATCGGAGTTGAAAGCGTTGAAACAGATCTAGGAGAATACATACAACAACTTGATGGGGAATCGCCTTATCATATTGTAACACCAGCAATGCATAAAAGCAAAGAAGATGTTGCTAAACTTTTCGCTGATAAATTAGGTACCGACATTAATTTAACACCAGAGGAGCTTACGTTGGTGGCTAGAAGAAATTTAAGACAAAAATATACAAGTGCGGAAATTGGAATTTCGGGAGCTAATTTTATCATATCAGATATTGGCGGTATTGCATTAACTGAAAATGAAGGAAATGCAAGACTATCTGTTTCCATACCAAAAACGCATATCGTAGTGGTGGGTATTGAGAAAGTAATTCCTTCTATCCATGACTTAGGATTATTCTGGCCTTTGTTATCTAGTTATGGAACAGGTCAACAAGTAACTGTTTACAATAGTATTATTTCAGGCCCTAGACAAGCTGGTGAGGTAGATGGTCCTGAAGAAATGTATGTTATATTGCTTGATAATGGTCGAACTGAATTATTGGCAAATGATAAAACAAGAGAAGCGCTTTATTGTATCCGATGCGGCTCCTGTTTAAATGCATGTCCAATTTATAAAAATATTGGTGGCCATTCATATGATACAACTTATAGTGGTCCGATTGGAAGTGTAATCACTCCTCATTTAAGAGGTATGCATGATTATAAGCACTTAAGTTACGCGTCCAGTTTATGTGGTAATTGTACGGATGTTTGTCCTGTGCGTATTAATTTACATGAACTACTACTTGAAAACAGAAGAGAGTCAGTGGTTTCAGGCGAAAGTGATTTTAGTGAAAAATTTGCTTGGAAAATTTGGAAACAAAGTTCACTTAGTCGTCGCTTAATGAATCAAGGTAATGCGACCATAAAAAATTGGGTCATTAATAAAATGTTTAAGGCTTGGACAGCGCAGAGAGGAGATTTAAGTTTTTCATCAAAAACTTTTAATCAACTTTGGAAGGAGCAAAATAAAAACAACTAGATTTTACATTCCATCCGCATCAGCGACTTCCTTGACAGGATCTTTTTGATTCTTTAAACTTCTATTTACAAGGTATACACCTATTAAAGTACATATCGTACCCAAAATACTATTCCAAGTCATTTTTTCGCCAAGGAGTAAAGAGCCCACCCAAATTGCTACAATAGGGTTTATATAGGCATATAAGGATGCAATGGCAGGATGCAAATGTTTCATACTATATATGAAGGAAATAAATGCAAATATAGAACCGCCGATAACCATGTAAATAATGGCTCCCCAAGCAACAGAAGGAATTTCAAATAGGCTAATATAATTACCACTATAAATGGTATACATGGCCATACAACAAGCGCTAATTAACATTTGCCAACCGATTGAATTGTAGGAATTCATGTCTATTTTGTTCCTTGCAATGATGATGGATCCTACACTCCAACATATCATGGCGAACATGGAAAGTCCTACTCCTAATATATAATTTGTACCATGTGCTTGTAGGCTGTCTTTATAAAAAATAAACCCAATTCCTAATAGCCCTAATAATAATCCAACAATTGTTGGAACCGTAATTTTAATGGCCTTGAAATAAAACCTTTCAATCAACACAACCGATAAAGGGTATAAAGCTGCAATTAAAGCAGCTAGGCCACTTGTAATAAATTGTAGTCCATAGGTTGCAATTCCATTCGCAGAAACAAACATTAAAAAAGCCATAGGTAATAACCAAAGAAATTGTTTCCAGGTTGGAAATTTTTCGCCTTTGATTAAAAAGAATATAACATAAATGCTACCCCCTAAAAATTGTCTAATACTTGCTAATTCAAAAGCAGGCATATGCTTAACGCCCATCTTACTTGCAACCCAAGTGGTACCCCATACAATACTAGTAACGGTAAGTGCTAGGTATGCTTTTTTTTGATGAGACATTCAGGTTCAATTAGTGTTTGAAGTGTCTTAATTGTGTCATTACCATAGCAAGTCCTTTTTCAACACAATAAGCGATGCTGTCTTTATCGCGAACCGAACCACCCGGTTGGATGTATGCTTCTATGCCTTCCTCATGTGCAATTCTAACACAATCATCAAATGGGAAAAAAGCATCAGAAGCCAATGCTGCCCCCTTTAAATCAAAATTAAATTGCTTTGCTTTTTCAATAGCATGTCTTAGGGCATCAACTCTTGATGTTTGACCACAACCTTTACCCACTAACTGCTTGTTTTTGATTAAAGCAATCGCATTGCTTTTTAAATGCTTGCAAATAATATTTCCAAAAATAAGATCTTGTTTTTCACTTTCACTGCAAACTCTACCACCAACTTCATCCCAACTACTATAATTACCTGTATCTAATCCTTGTTC
>JBDKFR010000016.1:0-11515 GCA_039798645.1 Bacteroidota bacterium | reverse complement strand
GCAAAGAAATTATTTGCAAATAGTTTGTATAAAGTAGCTGGTAAAACAGGTACTGCATTAGTTTCAGAAGGGGCGAGTGGGTATAAAAATAACAAGTTTCAATCTTCATTTGTTGGTTATTTTCCTGCAGAAAATCCTCAATATACGATTGCGGTAATCATTATCAATCATCCGAATGCAGCTAATCATTATGGCGCATCAGTTGCCGGTCCTGTTTGGAAAGAAATTGCAGATAGATTATACTCAACATTTATTCAAAACAAATTAGAAGTAACACCAAGTTTTAAATTAAAAGATAGTCAAACATTTAATTATGCTTTGTCAAAAACTAATTTCAATAGTATTACAAAACATATTAAAATTCCATTCATAGATTCATCCTTTAATTATGATTGGTTACAAGTGCAGGGTGTTGGATTGAATGTTAAAACTGCCGGACAAAATATGGATGATAAAGCTATGCCTAATATTATTGGTATGAAACTTCAAGATGCAGTTTGGTTATGTGAAAAAATGGGATTAATGGTTAAGTGTTATGGAAAGGGGAAGGTGGTTTCTCAAAGTTTAGCGCAAGGGCAGACAATTATAAAAGGACAGCAAATACAAATCCAATTAAACTAATGAAAGACTTACAATCAATATTATTTGGAGTGTCATTAAGAGAAGTGATTGGATCTACTCAATTGCAAGTAAATGATATTCAAATTGATTCAAGAAAAGTAATTAAGGGGAGTGTTTTTGTTGCCATTAAAGGAGTTCAGGTTGATGGTCATCAATTTATAGCAACTGCTATTGAAAAAGGGGCGACTGTAATTGTTTGCGAGCAATTACCCGCTTCTTTAGTTAACAATATTACTTATTTAGTTGTTGCCAATGCGCAAGAGGCAGTTGCAATTATGGCACATCAATTTTACAATGAGCCATCTACAAAATTGAAATTAGTTGGTGTAACAGGAACCAATGGGAAAACGACTGTTGCAACATTGTTGTTTAAATTATTTACAAATTTAGGTTACCACTGTGGATTAATAAGTACTGTTCAAAATCAAATCGGGGATACGATTATACCTTCTACGCATACTACACCAGATCCTATTCAATTAAATAGTTTGTTGAACAAGATGGTTGAATCAGGCTGTAGTCATGTTTTTATGGAATGCAGTAGTCACGCTATACATCAACATCGAATTACAGGATTACATTTTGTTGGCGGGGCATTTACTAATATCACGCATGATCATTTAGATTATCATAAAACTTTTGAGGAATATTTCAGTGTTAAAAAAGCGTTTTTTGACCATTTGCCTTCCACAGCATTTGCATTATCAAATTTAGACGATAAGAATGGAGCGAATATGTTATTAGATACAAAAGCAAAAAAGTTAACATATGCTTTGCATGCTCCTGCAAATTATAAAGGAAAGATTTTAGAAAATCAACTGACTGGTTTGGTGATGTTGGTAAATGACAAGGAAGTGCATTGTCGATTAATAGGAACTTTTAATGCCTATAATTTTTTAGCTGTTTATGGTGTTGCTATTCAATTAGGTGAAAATGTAGAAAAAGTATTAATTGAATTAAGTGCATTGACTGGTGCGGAAGGAAGATTTGATTATTTCATTAGCAAAACAAATATTATTGGTATTGTTGATTATGCGCATACTCCTGATGCGCTTGAAAATGTTTTAACAACAATTGCCAAACTAAGAAAAGGTGATGAAAATGTGATTACGGTAGTTGGTTGTGGTGGTGATAGGGATAAAACCAAGCGACCCATAATGGCACAAGTGGCTTGTGATTTAAGTACAAAAGTAATTTTAACAAGTGACAACCCACGTTCTGAAGATCCTAATACAATTCTAGCTGACATGGAAGAGGGTTTGACAAGTGCTGCTAAAAGAAAGTATTTAAAAATTGTTGATAGACATGAAGCCATTAAAGCTGCTATAAGTTTCGCTAATGCAGGCGATATTATTTTGGTTGCAGGAAAGGGACATGAAAAATATCAAGATGTAAAAGGTGTTAAGTCGCATTTTGATGATAAAGAACAATTAACCATACTATTTACAGAACTAGAAAAATAACCATCATGCTATACCAATTATTTTCATTTTTAGATAAACACTTTAGTATACCTGGATTAGGTGTATTTCAGTTTTTGACTTCTAGAATAGCAATGGCCATATTGTTATCCTTATTTATAGCTACTGTTTTTGGAAAGAAAATGATTTTATTCTTACAAAAAAAGCAAATTGGTGAAACAGTAAGGGAGTTAGGATTAGCTGGTGAGCAACAAAAAAAAGGTACACCTACCATGGGGGGGATCATTATTTTGTTAAGTGTATTAATTCCAACATTATTATTTGCAAATTTAGATAAGGTATATATCCGTTTAATGATATTATGTACTGTTTGGTTAGGTATCATTGGATTTTTGGACGACTATTTTAAAATTAGAGCAAGAAAAGAAGCCCAAAACAAAGGAGAAGCATATAAAAAACAAAATAGTGACGGATTAGCAGGTGTTTCTAAAATTATTGGACAAGTTGGATTAGGTATCATCATTGGAGTTACTTTATATTTTAGTAATTCAGTTACTGTTGAAAGAGAAATTATTTCTAACACTGCGATTGGCGCAAGTTTACAAAAAGGGGAGCGTATTGCAAATGGAGCCGATGTTGTAGTAAGAAATATAAACGGAGTAGAACGAAAATTTGTAAAAGTTAAAACACCTATTACGACGATTCCTTTTGTAAAAAACCATGAATTTAATTATTCGAAATTAGTAAGTTGGATAGGTCCAGGTGCTGAAAAGTATACATGGATTGTTTATATATTAGTAGTTACATTCATAATAACTGCTGTTTCCAATGGTGCAAACATTACAGATGGTTTAGACGGATTAGCTGCAGGAGTGAGTGCCATTATTGGCGCTGCTTTAGGCATATTTGTTTATGTAAGCGGTAACTATGTGTTTGCTGATTATTTGAATGTAATGTACATACCTAATTTAGGCGAGTTATCCATTTTTGTCGGCGCTTTTGTAGGAGGTTGTATTGGATTTTTATGGTACAATGCATATCCTGCTCAAGTTTTTATGGGAGATACAGGAAGCCTTGCTTTAGGTGGAATTATAGCATCTCTAGCTATTATTGTAAGAAAGGAATTAATGATCCCAATTTTTTGTGGTGTATTCTTAGTTGAAAATGTAAGTGTGATTTTACAAGTAAGTTATTTTAAATACACAAAGAAAAAATTTGGTGAAGGAAGACGTATTTTTTTAATGAGTCCATTACACCACCACTATCAAAAGAAAGGCTTTCATGAAAGCAAAATTGCAGTACGTTTTTGGATCATTACCATTTTACTTGTAGTGGCTTCTATCTTAACTCTTAAAACACGATAATCCTTGGCAAAGAAATTAGTCATATTAGGTGCAGGTGAAAGCGGAATAGGAACTGCTTTATTAGCTAAGCAAAAAGGGTATGATGTATTTGTATCAGATGCAAGTATCATAAAACCAATTTATCAAAAGGAATTAGTAGATAATGATATTGAATTCGAATCTGGTTCACATGATTTTGAGAGAATTCTTGCTGCTGATGAGGTCATGAAAAGCCCGGGTATTCCTGATAAGAATGAATTAGTGAAAGCAATTAGAGCAAAGGGAATTCCTGTTATCAGTGAAATTGAATTCGGATTTAGATATAAGGGTAATGCAAAAATTGCTGCTATTACAGGTAGTAACGGAAAAACAACTACAACCTCTTTGTTATTTTATATCTGCCAGGTAGCTGAAAAAGACGCTGCTATGGTTGGCAATATTGGTTTTTCATTTGCAAGGCAAATTGCACAGGATCCCAAAACACTTTATATCATTGAAGTGAGTTCCTTTCAATTAGATGATATAAAATACTTTAAACCAGACATCGCTATTTTATTAAATATTACTGAAGACCATTTAGATCGATATAATTATGAATTTGAAAGATACGTGAAGAGCAAATTTAGAATTATTGAAAATCAAACAGAATCTGATTGTTTCATTTATTGTATTGATGATGAAATAATCGTAAAGCACTTAGCACTACTAACCTATAATACTAACCCACTACCATTTTCTATGAAACAAGAAGTAAAAAAAGGAGGCTACATCAAAAATGATCAAATGATGTTAAGAATCCAAGAAGAAAGAGTATCCATGAGCATTTATGATTTTGCATTAAAAGGGAAACATAATGCTTATAATACAATGGCTGCAAGCATTGCTGCATCCACTTTAGGTATAAGAAAAGAAAAAATTCGCGAAGCAGTAAGCAATTTTCATAATCTAGAACATAGAATGGAATTTGTTGCCACTGTTAGAGGAGTTGATTTTATCAATGACAGCAAGGCTACCAATGTAAATAGCACTTGGTATGCTTTAGAAAGTATGCAAAAGCCAACTGTATTAGTTATAGGTGGTGTTGATAAAGGGAATGATTATTCATTAATTGCAGAATTAGTGAAAGATAAAGTAAAAGCAATTGTATGCATGGGAACTGATAATAAAAAAATTATTGAATTTTTTAAGGGAATCGTTCCAGTCATCATTGAGGCGGATTCTGCAAAAAAGGCGGTAACTGAATCGTTTAAGTTAGCAGATAAAGGGGATGTAGTATTACTAAGTCCTGCATGTGCGAGTTTCGATTTGTTTAAAAACTATGAAGATAGAGGACGTCAATTTAAGGATTCCGTAAAAGAGTTATAATAATGTTTAATCAAGTCAACGATAAGTTATTTTCTCAAATGCCAACTATTAAAGGCGTAAGGGAACACTTAGGCCAAAGAACGAACGGAGATAAATTCATATGGGGGTTAGTCATTGTATTATCTTTAGTTTCAATTTTGGTCGTGTATAGTGCCACAGGATCATTGGCCTATAAGTCACTCGGTGGCAATACAAGTAAATTTTTATTTAAACAATTAGGCTTTACATTAGTTGGTTTGGTGCTCATTTTTGGATTGCATCGTATTAACTATACTATGTTTTCAAGAATAGCTTCTATTTTATATGTTTTTTCTATTCCATTATTAGTGTATACTTTATTTTTTGGTGCAACTATTAATGATGGAAGTAGATGGATTAGATTACCTATAGTACATTTTACGTTTCAAACAAGTGATTTAGCGAAGCTTGCTTTATTTATGTTTATATCCAGGACATTAAGTAAGAAGCAGGAGGTTATTAAGGACTTCAAGAGAGGCTTTTTGCCAGTCATAATACCTGTCTTAATTACCTGTGCTTTAATCATGCCTGCGAATCTTTCTAATGCATTATTAACGGGTGCCACTGCACTTGTATTAATGTTTATTGGCCGCATTAGCTTAAAGCATATTGGGCTAACAATTGCTGTTGCGATGATTCCAGTTTTAATATTAATTAGTATTGCAGTAGCAACACACAAAAATGAAAAAGCTAAAATAGCAGAAGAGGAAAAGCCTGTTGCAGCTGAAAAATCAAAAATTTTCATTCGTGTAGATACATGGGTTAGTCGTATCCAAGACTTTATGTATCCTAATGAAAAGGATGCACCATATCAAGTGCAACAAGCAAAAATTGCAATTGCAAACGGAGGTATTTTATTTGGATTAGGTCCAGGAAATAGTCGTCAACGTAATTTTTTACCACAAGCTTATAATGACTTTATTTACAGCATTATTATTGAAGAGTATGGTCTGATTGGTGGTGTCTTTATTATGTTTGTATACCTCGTATTTTTATTTAGATGTATTAGAATATTCCGTAAATGTCCTTATGCCTTTGGCGCTTTTCTAGCATTGGGATTAAGTTTTTCTTTAATCATTCAAGCTATCGCCAATATGGCTGTTAACGTAAATCTTGTTCCTGTAACTGGAGTAACCTTGCCACTTGTTAGTATGGGAGGTAGTTCATTTATTTTTACTTGTTGTTCCATTGGATTGGTTTTAAGTGTTGCAAGAAATGTGGAGCAATTAGAAGGAAAAGCACCTGAAGAAACTGAGATTGAAATACCTGAAACTGATACCCCATCCGATCATCAATCAATTGTAGCAAATGCCTAAACAATTACGCATCATAATTGCTGGAGGTGGCACTGGAGGTCATATTTTCCCTGCAATAGCGGTAGCACAAGCTATTCAAAAGCTTCAGCCAACAGCTGCTATTTTATTTGTAGGAGCTAAAGGAAAAATGGAAATGGAAAAAATTCCTCAAGCTGGTTTCCAAATCGAAGGACTTACCATTGCAGGGCTTAATAGAACAAATATGTTCAAGAATATCAGCTTGCCCTTTAAATTAATAAAAAGCTTTTTTCAGGTTCGACGAATTTTTAACAATTTTAAACCTAATGCTGTTTTTGGCGTTGGGGGTTATTCGAGCTTTCCTGTTTTGAAGTTTGCACAAACAAAAAATATTCCCACTTTCATTCATGAGGCAAATGCTTTCGCTGGAAAATCAAATCAGTGGCTAGGAAAAAATGCTACTATGATTTTCACAGGAACAAGTGGAATGGAAAATTTCTTTCCTGCACAAAAAATTCAAGTAACAGGAAACCCTGTACGACAAAGTATAGTGGATGCCCATATTTCAAAAGAGGCTTCCTTATTAAAGTTCGGATTGCTTCCTGACAGACTAACCATTTTAATAATTGGAGGTAGTCTGGGTGCAGCTTCTATTAATAAGGCGGTGATGAATCACTTGCCAAAGTTTAAAGGAAATACGATGCAATTGATATGGCAAACGGGTAAGCCTAGTGCCAATGTATATGTTAATGCAGCAAGTGAATATGCTAATATTTATGTAAACTCATTTATTGATGACATGAGTTCAGCCTATACAGCTGCTGATATTGTAGTGAGTAGATCAGGTGCAATGGCAGTTGCAGAAATTTGTATTACAGGTAAGGCTTGTGTATTTGTTCCTTATCCATTTGCAGCCGAGGATCATCAAACATATAACGCAATGCAATTAGTAAAAGAGGATGCAGCTTATTTAGTGAAAGACGAGGAAGCCAATGAAAAACTAATTCCGGTATTGATGTCACTAGTACAGGATAACGAAATGGTTTTACAAATGCAATCAAGAATTAAAAAATTTGCACGCATTGATGCTGACAATTTAATTGCAAAATCTATTTTGAATAATATAGAAAATGCAAATAATTAAAATACAAATCCTATTTAAACATAAAATATATTCATGAATCCATTAACTAATATTAAGCACATTTATTTTATAGGTATCGGTGGGATAGGCATGAGTGCACTTGCTAGATATTTTAATACGCAAGGTGTTAAAGTTTCAGGGTATGATAAAACGCCAACTGCGTTAACAGACGATTTAGTAAAAGAAGGTATTCAAATCCATTTTGAAGACGATATAAATCAAATTGACAAGTTAGCCACAGTGGTGGTTTATACACCAGCGATACCTGCAACACATAGTGAGTTAAATTATTGTAAGGATAATGGTTATCAAGTTGTGAAAAGAAGTGATGTATTAAACTGGATAACTGAAAATGCTTTCACCATTGCCATTGCAGGTACGCACGGCAAAACAACTACGACTTCAATGACTGCTCATATTTTGCGTCATACCGAATATGGTTGCAATGCTTTTTTAGGTGGGATAGCAAGTAATTATAATACTAACTTTTGGAGTCATGAAAAAAATGTGGTGGTCGTTGAGGCAGACGAATACGATAGAAGTTTTTTGAAGTTGGCACCTAATATTGCAGTAGTGACTGCAGTTGACCCCGACCATTTAGATATTTACGGTACACCAGAGGAAGTATTAAAGGCGTTTGGACAATTTACGGATAAGATAAAAAGGGAAGGCACATTGATTCAGAAAATGGGAACTGAATTTAGTATAGATGCCAGTAATAAATCGGTTTTCACATATGGATATAATAAAGACAATGCATCATATCATACAGCTAATCTAAAGGTGGTGGATGGGTCTTATATTTTTGACATTATTCATCCTAATGGAATTTTGCAAGATGTCGTATTAAATATGGGTGGGTTACACAATGTTGAAAATGCAACTGCTGCAATTGCGATTGCTTTAACCTTGGGTATCGATGAAAATAAAATTAAATCAGCCATAGCCGCATTTAAGGGAGTTAAAAGACGATTTGAATACAAAGTTAAAACGGCTCATAAAGTATTGATTGATGACTATGCGCATCATCCTGAAGAATTGAATGCGTTGATTAGTGGGGTAAGGAGTTTATATCCAAATGAAAAAATGGTTTTAATATTTCAACCACATTTATATAGTCGTACGCAAGATCAGGCATCAGGATTTATGGAAGTATTAGACAAAGCTGATGAGGTTATTTTATTGCCAATTTATCCTGCAAGAGAGCTACCCATTGAAGGAGTGAGTAGTGACATGTTATTGCAAGGGATGAAAATGGCTAACAAAAAAGTATTAAGTAAGGAGCAACTTATGGAATGGGCAAAGCAAACTAACGATAAATTAATTGTTATGGCTGGAGCAGGCGATATTGATGTTTGTATTACTGAAATTCAACACCTATTTTCCAAGTAATTATGAAAAATTGGAAATTCATATTGATTAGGGTATTGTGGTTAATAGGCGCATTATTATTAGTCACACTTTTTGTATTTGCTTGGCAAGGCAAATCCGAAAAAAAGTGTAATGCAATTCAAATTGAACTTACTGGAAATGCTAATGGATTTTTATTTATGGATGAGAAAGAAATTTTAAAATTCATAAATGAAAAAGGAGTAAAAGTGGGCATGCCTCTTAATGAGGTCAATTTAATTAATCTAGAAAAACAATTAAATAGCATCAAGTGGGTTGAACATACCAATATATATTTTGACAACCTTCAACAATTGCAAGTTAAAATTGAACAAAGGTCACCAGTAGCACGCATTTTTACGGTGTCGGGCAACTCATTTTATATTGACAAATCCGCAACGCGCTTACCATTAAGACAATTGTCTGTAATACGTTTGCCAATTTTTACAGGCTTTCCAAGTGATCAAGAAAAATTATCAAAACCTGATAGTATTTTATTGAGTGATATTTTACATTTCTCTTTAATTGTAAAACAAGACAGTTTTTTTCTTGCTCAAATTGCACAAATCAATATTGCTTCTAATGGAGACTTTGAAATGATACCTTCCTTGGGAGATCATACCGTTTTAATTGGTACGGTAGAAAATATGGAGGATAAATTAAATAGACTGTATACATTTTATAAAAAAGTTTGGCCGTCCACAGGAATTAATGCCTATCAAGTTTTAGACCTGCGATTTGACCATCAGTTAGTAGCGCTTAAAAAAGGAATGCAACCTATTGAATATCCACCTGGTGCTTTACTTGATTTACAACCCTTAAATATGTTAGATTCAGCAACAGATGTAGATACTGTTAAAAGTAAGGTGGTAAACGCAATCAACATTCCTAAAACAAAGGTAGATAGCATCGTTAATACTAAGTCAAAGACGACTCCAGCATTGAATAAAACAGCCATTTCTTCAAAAAAGGAGATCCCAAAGGTTGTTAAAAAAGTGAACAATAAGCCAGTCCTAAAAAGTAAACCAAAATTGGAAAAAATTGCAAAAAAATTAAACAATAAATCAACTAATAATACGTTAAAACAAGAGAAGAAGTCTGCAAAAGCAGAAATGCCCAAAAAGACTACTTCTAACAACAACTAAACAACTAAAAAACTATAAAAAATGAGCCAAAACGAATCACCAATTATTGTAGGTTTAGACATTGGTACTACCAAAATTGCAGCCATTGCAGGTCGTAAGAATGAATATGGTAAACTTGAAATCTTAGGATTTGGCCGTGCGAATAGCAACGGTGTGCAACATGGTCAAGTATTGAATATTGACCAAACCATAAAAGCGATACAACAAGCATTGGAAAACTGTCAAAAAAGCAATCCAAGTCTTGAAATTAATGAAGTATATGTTGGTATCGCAGGTCACCATATCAAAAGCTTGCAAACCAGAGGTGATATGGTAAGACAGGACGCTGAAAATGAGATTCAAGCATGGGAAATTGAGCAATTGATTAATAATCAAAAGAAAACTTTTATACCAGCTGGCGATCAAATCATTGATGTGATTCCACAAGAGTTTTACGTTGATAATAATTCAAATGTTAAAGAGCCAGTAGGGGTAAACGGTGTGAAAGTGGGGGCTAATTTTTTAATCTTAACTGGAGACAGAAATGCGATTAGAAACATTAATCGTTCAGTTGAAAGAAGTGGATTAAAAACAAAGGATTTGGTTTTACAACCATTAGCATCTGCAAGTGCGGTAATGAGCGATATTGATTTAGAAGCAGGAGTTGCTATTTTGGATATTGGTGGTGGAACAAGTGATCTTGCTGTTTTTTATGATGGAATTTTAAAGCATACAGCTGTTATCCCATTTGGAGGTGAAAATATTACACATGATATTCGTTTAGGTTTAGGTGTTTTAAAAAGTCAGGCAGAAGCAATGAAAGTGCAATTCGGAAGTGCTTTATCAAATGAAGCAAATGCCAATGCATACATCACGATTCCTGGATTAAAAGGTATGCCAGCAAAGGAAATAAGTGTAAAAAGTTTGGCTGGAATTATTCAAGCAAGAATGAGCGAAATCTTAGATTTTGTAACCTATCATTTAAAGCAAGTTGGATTGGATAGTCGTTTGTTAAATGGAGGTATTATTTTAACTGGTGGAGGATCACAATTAAAACACTTAATCCAACTTACAGAATACACTACAGGTTTGAATGCAAGAGTAGGTTTGCCAAATGAGCATTTAGCGCCAAATCATATTGACGAACTAAAAAAGCCGATGTACTCAACTTGTATAGGCTTGATTTTAAAGGGTTATAATGATTATGAACAACATCATAAAGTATTTGAAAATAATTTCAAGAAGATTGAAGTTCCAAAGGAATTGACAATTGATGCCGCAGATATTAAGGCAGATACGCATGAAATGGCGGTAGTTGGAGAGGATCAAAAAACAGTTATTGACCCTGAAGCAATTCAAAAAAGAAAACTAAAATTCTGGGATCGTTTCAAGACAGATTTGATTGAAATTTTCAGCGAAGACGACGACAAATTATTGAAATAAAATTACCCACAATATGTTATAAACTAACTGTTTATAAAAAAAGCAAATAGATTAATTTCGGTATAACTAACTACTAACTAACTAACCCATTTAAAAAACAAAAGAATGATTCAATTTGACTTACCCAAGCAAAAATCATCCATCATCAAAGTCCTAGGCGTTGGTGGTGGCGGTAGCAATGCCGTGAATTTCATGTTCCATCAAGATATCGAAGGTGTAGATTTTATAATTTGTAATACCGATTCTAAAGCCATTGAACAAAGCCCAGTTCCTAATAAAATTCAGTTAGGACCACATTTGACTCAGGGTTTAGGAGCAGGTGCCGACCCTTCGGTTGGTAAACTGGCTACCGAAGAATCGCTAGAAGAAATTA
>JBDKFR010000015.1:0-38520 GCA_039798645.1 Bacteroidota bacterium | reverse complement strand
GGTGGTCCTTCAGGAAATGACATTGTTATTTTCCGTTATGCTGATGTATTATTAATGGTTGCAGAAGCTAAAATGCGTGCTGCTACTGCTGATGTTACTGGCGCTTTAGCTTTAATCAATCAATTGAGAACTGCTAGAAAAGCTGCAACTGTAACTTCAATGCCATTAGTAAATACAGCTGATCCAGTTGATCCAAAAACTTTATTAGCTGAAAGAGGTAGAGAATTCTACTGGGAGGCTCAAAGAAGAACTGACTTAATTCGTTTTGGCGTGTTCTTGAAGCCTTGGCAATATAAACCAACTGATGATGCTAAATATTTAGTGTTCCCTATTCCTTCTCAGGCTTTAGCTGCGAACCCTAACTTAAAGCAAAATCCTGGATACTAGTTGTAAAATTTACAATTTAAATATCTAATTTTGAAGAGGCCAATTTTATTGGCCTCTTCTTTTTTTTATAGCCATTCATATGCGTCATTTATCAAAATATTTTTTCTTTTTATTGCCTTTAATTTTTGCAGCTTGTAACATAAAAAAAGAGCAGCCCTTGTTTGAATTAATGGATAAAACGGGCATTGATTTTATCAATCAGGTAGAGGACGGGAAAAAAGAAAACAGTTTTTTATTTAGGAATTTTTATAATGGCGGGGGAGTAGCTATTGGCGATATAAATAATGATGGTTTAGCCGATGTTTTTTTAACATCCAATACGGGAGCTAATAAATTGTATTTGAATAAAGGCAATTTCAAATTTGAAGATATATCATCCAAAGCGGGTATTATAGTAGATGATATTTGGAACACAGGCGTTGTTATGGCTGATATAAATGCCGATGGTTGGCTAGATATTTATGTTTGCAGTTCTGGTCATATGCCTACTGGAAACCGTCTTAATAAGCTTTATATTAACAATAAAAATGGAACATTTACGGAGGATGCTAAAACATATGGTTTAGCCATTAAAGCCTATACTACTCAGGTTTCATTTTTCGACTATGATATGGATGGCGATTTGGATTGTTTTATGATTAACAATAGTCCCATTCCAGTTAACCAATTAGAGTTTTCCAATAAGCGTGATTTATTTGAGAGCAAATGGCCTGTTGGTGATTTTTTAAAAGGAGGAGGCGACCATTTGTATAAAAATGAAAATGGGCACTTTGTGGAAGTAACCCAAGATGCAGGAATACATGGTACGTTATTGAGCTTTGGCATGGGTGTTTCAGTTGGTGATATCAATAATGACGGATATCCTGATGTATATGTTGCGAACGATTCTTATGAGCGTGATTATTTATACATGAATCAAAAAAACGGAAAGTTTAAAGACGTATTAGAGGAAACCATGCAACATACAAGTTTTTCTTCCATGGGTGCAGATATAGCAGATGTAAACAATGACGGATACAGTGATATATTCACAACCGATATGTTGCCACTTTCTGATTTTCGAATAAAAACAACTGGCGCATTTGATGATATCGATATGTTTAATCGTAAAATTAGCGCAGGCTTCTACTATCACTACGTTAAAAATTGTTTGCAATTAAATTCGCCCTCAGGTAACTTTAGAGACATCGGAAATTTTGCTGGCGTATCGGCTTCCGATTGGAGCTGGGGTGCATTAATGTTTGATATGGATAATGATGGATGGAATGATATACTAGCATGTAATGGGGTTAATCATGATGTAACGGATTTAGACTTCATGAACTTTTTTGCAAATGATGTAATTCAAAAAATGATATTAACGGGTCGAAAGGATGAAATGGATCAAGTGTTAAAACAAATTCCAAAAACACCTATCCCAAATAAGGTGTATAGAAATGAACATAATTTAAAATTCACAGATATAGGCGAGAAATGGGGATTAGGACAAAACACCTTTTCTAATGGCGCAGCTTACGGCGACTTAGACAATGATGGCGACTTGGATGTTATCATTAATAATGAGAATCAACCTAGTTTTATTTATAAAAACAATGCAAGAGAACTGAATCAAAATAATTATGTAGGAATTCAATTACAAGGACTTGGCCAAAATACGTATGCTGTTGGAAGTAAAATCCAATTATATATTGGTAAGGAAATTTTAACAAAGGAAGTCATTCCAAGTAGAGGGTTTCAGTCCTCAGTTGATTACAAGCAATTGATTGGCATCGGCAAAAAGGGCAAAATTGATTCAATGAAAATTATATGGCCTAACCTGCTAATAACAAAAATCATCAATCCTGCAATTAATAAAGTACATAGTATAAAGCAGCCCGAACAGGGCATAAAATTCAATGGCATTGACAAGTCAGAAAGCAAGCCATTGTTAACTAAAGTGGAGACAAAATTTTTGAAACATACTGAAAACGATGTGGTTGATTTTTACGCTGAAAGAGGACTTCCTGAAATGTTATCAAAGGAAGGTCCAAAAGCAGCGGTGGGTGATGTAAATGGGGATCAGTTAGATGATATTTTTGTTGGTGGCACGCCTGATCATCCTGGGCAAATTTATTTACAAAATAAAGCAGGAGATTTTATTTTAAAAGTGCAGCCTGCATTTAATGCATTTAAAACATTTGAGGATGTTGCTGTTCAATTAGTGGATGTAGACAATGACCGTGACTTGGATTTAATTATTGGCCCTGGTGGAAATAACAATGAAATAAATACGAGAGAACTTCAATTAAGGTTATTTAAAAACGATGGAAAGGGAAATTTTGAAATTGATGCAAATGCTTTTCCTAATGTTTCCATGAATATTTCTGTAATTGCGCCTAATGATTTTAACAAGGACGGATTTGTTGATTTATTTGTAGGGGCAAGAAATTATCCGTTTGTTTATGGTATTGATCCAACTAGTTTTTTATTACAAAATGATGGTAAAGGACATTTTACTGATGTCACTGTTGCAAAAGCGCCAGGCCTGTCTAATATTGGAATGCTAACAGGGGCAAGTTGGGCTGATATGGACGGAGATCGTCAAAATGAATTAGTGGTAGTTGGAACTTGGATGGCCCCGCATATTTTCAAATATACGAATGAAAAATTCGCCGAAATAAAGTCAAATTTAAATGCCTTAAATGGATGGTGGCAATCATTACAAATAGTGGATATTAACAAGGACGGCAAAATGGATATGATTATTGGCAATGTCGGAGAAAACTTTTATTTGCAACCTTCTATAAAACAACCCGCTAAATTATTTGTGAATGATTTTGATAAAAATGGAATTAAGGACAAAGTGGTTACCTATACTGTGGATGGTAAAGACAAACCGGTAGTGGTGAAAAGAGAGTTAGAAGAAATGGTGCCGGCCATCAAAAAAAATAATTTAAAGCATATTCAATATGCAAATAAATCGATCCAAGAAATATTTACACCAGAGGATATAAAAAGTGCAGTGGTAAAAACATTCAACTATGCTAGTTCTATTATGGCAATTAATAAAGGAGACGGGCAATTTGAAATAATAACCTTACCTGTAATGGCACAATTAAGTAGTGTCAATGCAATACAAGTAAGTGATTTAAATAATGATGGACTTTTGGATTTAATTTTAGGGGGCAACCATTTTAATTTTCAACCACAGTATGACAGGTTAGATGGAAGCTTTGTAGAAGTGTTTTTACAGCAAAAAAATACCCAATTTGAATTATTGGATCCAGCACAATCGGGAATTTTAGTAAAGGGTCAAATCAGAGATATAAAAAAAGTGAATAGACTTGGGAAAGCAAATTATTTAATGCTACGTAACAATGATTATCCTTTACTATTCCAATTGAATTAAATAATCGAACACTTTATATACAGTGAAAAAAAATAGTATCCATATTGCCTTGTTTTCAATTGCTTCTTGCATTATTTTATTTTCCTGCAGTGCACCCACAAAACAAAATACATTATTTGAGTTAGTTGAAAACTCAGGCATTGATTTTAATAATAAAGTGGAGGATAATGATACTATCAATATTTTAAATTACCGCAATTTTTATAATGGAGGTGGCGTGGCTGTGGGGGATTTGAATAATGACGGACTAGTTGATGTTTTTTTTACTGCAAATCAAGGCGCGAATAAATTGTACTTAAATAAAGGCGGGTTGAAATTTGAAGACATTTCAATGAAAGCCGGTTTCTCCGACAAGCAACAATTTAGTACAGGAGTTGTACTAGTCGATATCAATAATGATGGTTGGTTGGATATATATGTGTCAAATGCGGGGAGCATGGACAATGAAGCTTTAAGGGCAAACCAATTATTTATTAATAACCACAATTTAACTTTTACGGAAAAAGCAGCTGAGGTAGGTTTAGCTGATACTGGTTATACAACACAGGCTTCTTTTTTTGATTATGATATGGATGGAGATTTAGATTGTTTTTTAATTAACAATAGTCCAATTCCAGTTAATAGCTTAGGATATCCTAAGCAAAGAGATGTAATAGCTAGTGATTGGGCTGTGCCTGCAAACATGAAAGGGGGTGGTGATCATTTATATCAAAACAATAATGGTCATTTTGTAGAAGTCACTAAGCAGGCAGGCATCCATGGCACTTTAATGAGTTTCGGCTTAGGCATTTCCATTGGGGACATTAACGGTGATTATTACCCAGACATTTTTGTTTCAAACGATTTTTTCGAAAGAGATTATTTATATATCAATCAAAAGAATGGAACTTTTAAGGATCAGTTAGACACCTTATTGTCTCACTCAAGTTTTGCATCAATGGGTGCTGATATTGGCGATATTAATAATGATGGATACCCAGATATTTTCACTACCGATATGCTTCCTGCTGACGACTATCGTTTAAAAACCACATTAAGCTTTGACGATATTGATCAGTATAGGCTTAAAGAAAGAAATGATTTTCACCATCAATTTTTACAAAACACTTTACAATTAAATACAAAACATAATAAGTTTATTGATATTGCTAATTATAGTGGCGTGAATGCATCGGAATGGAGTTGGGGTGCATTGATGTTTGATGCCGACAATGATGGCTACAATGATATTTATATTTGTAATGGTATTTACAGGGATTTAACGAATCAGGATTTTCTTGATTTTGACGCGAATGAAATCAAAGAAAAGATGATACAAACAGGAAGAAAAAATTTAACTGATTTAGTCAGTAAAATTCCTTCCATTGCGGTGCCTAATAAACTTTTCAGAAACAAAGGAAATCTAAAATTTGAAGACAAGTCCACTGATTGGGGCTTTACACAAAACTCTTTTTCCAATGGGGCAGCCTATGCGGATTTAGATAATGACGGTGATTTGGATTTAGTCATCAATAATGTGAATGAGCCTGCGTTGGTTTATAAAAATTTAACGGCTAATAATAAAACAAGTCATTTTATAGCTTTTAAATTAGCCGGGGTAGATCAAAATAAATTTGCGATTGGTGCAAAAGTGCTAGCATATATTGGTGACCAAGTGATTACTAGAGAGCTCATGCCAAGTAGAGGTTTTCAATCCTCGGTTGACTATAAATTGGTGTTGGGGTTGGGGGCTCATACAAAAATTGATTCAGTGATTATAAATTGGCCAAATAATACACACCAAAAAATCACACAACAACTAAAAATTGATACAACTAATTTCATAAAGCAACCAACCAAAGGTGACAAGTCATTATTCCAATATACGAATAAGGTAATTAATCAAAAGTCGTTGTTGACCAAAACTATTGTGAAATTTGATAAACATCAACAGCCTGATTACACTGACTTTTACGCAGAAAGGGGTATTCCTGAAATGTTATCTCATATGGGCCCCAAGGCTGCAATTGGGGATGTAAATGGGGATGCAATAGAAGATATTTATATCGCTGGCACAAGTGAACATGTTGGCCAATTATATTTGCAAACATCAAGTGGATTTCAAAAAAAGGGAATACAAGATATGGCTCAGTTTGCCAACTTTGAAGATGCTGAATTAGCATTTATTGATGTTGATGGCGATCTTGATTTAGATTTATTCATAGCAGCAGCAGGTAATAATGCACTCCCTGGGTCAAGAGAGTTACAAAACCGACTATTTGTAAATGACGGCAAAGGCAATTTTAAAATAACAACCACGGCCTTTCCAATAAATCAGGATAATATTGGTGCTATACAATGGTGTGATTTTGACAAGGATGGTGACATGGATTTATATACGGGAGCTTCCTGTGTGTCAAAGTCATATGGCGTGATACCTCAATCACATGTGTATTTGAATGATGGTAAGGGACAATTCAGTGATTTGCCTGCATCCCGAATGGCAGGGCTTGACCGTCTAGGGATGATACGAAGTGTATCCTTAATGAGTTTAAATAACACGGCTGCATTAGTTATTGTTGGAGAATGGATGAGTCCGCATATTTATACATTTAGCAATGGCTCATTTAAAGAAATAAATTCAAACTTAAATCAGCTATATGGCTGGTGGACAGCTGTTAAGGTTGCTGATTTAAATAATGATGGCAAACAAGATTTAGTATTGGGTAATATTGGAGAAAACTTCAATCAACATCCAACAAAGGATGCGCCATTAAAACTATTTGTGTCTGATTTTGACGGCAATGGTAGTATTGATAAAATCATGACAAAGACTTATGAAAAAAGAGATGTTCCTGTTTTTATGAAAAGAGATATTCAGGATCAAATACCATCATTGAAAAAAGTGGCTTTACATCATGAGGAATATGCAAAAAAATCAATCAATGAATTATTTAGTAGTGAGATCCTGAATAAAGCTGCAGTAACAAAAGTAAATTATACCTCTTCTGTAATTGCATTGAACAAAGGAAATGGACAATTTGAAATCAAAGTATTGCCTGCAATCGTTCAATTCTCAAGTATCCATGCCATTCAAATTAATGACTTTAATAAAGATGGAAACGTTGATATTATTTTAGGTGGTAATGATTTTTATTTTCAACCACAATTAGGTCGATTAGATGCTAATCAAGGGTTGGTATTAATGGGTGATGGTAAGGGCGTATTCAATCCAATAAGCCAAGACAAAGTAGGTTTAAATTTATCAGGTATGGTAAGGGCTATTGAAAAAATTAATTTTCAACAACAGCCTCATTGGCTGATTTTACAAAATGATAGGGAGCCGCAATTATACAAGCAACAACCTTAATTACATTACTGGGTAGTAAATTCTGGTTTGCCACTTTGTACTATCCGAATTGAGTCTACGATCGTTTATCAATAATTCAAATGGTACTGCAGGTGATGGACGTTTTGCATCTAATAAATAATTTTTTAGTGCTTCATATCCATTTTGAATAGTTAATTCTCCGCCTGTTACATTTGCAATAAACATTTTGCCGTTCACTGGCATTCTCTTAAGCCTGTACTTATCGGTTTCAGGAACTTTTGAACTTATAGAAAGTCCAACCATAACAGTGTAATCATAGTTTTGATTGTCTAAAATCGTAACCATTGGATTATTGATTGCTTTTTGATTAAACTTTTTCAAATATTTTTCAAGTTCATCAGCAGCGGTATATATTTGATTATTGGTAGGTCGTTTATCACATTTAAATTTAGTGACTAGTAATAGCGTATCATTTAGGGTAATTTCTTTGATATCAAAGCCATAAATATTGATAGGTTGCTCAACAAATGATTTCATTTCATTAAGTAATTGTGCCGATGCTTTTTTTATTTTTTTTGCTTCTTGATAATCACTCCATCTAGATAAAGGGTTCCATCCGGTTTTGATTTCAAAAAACCAATGAATGGCAGCGCTATCTCTATTAATGCTATTCACTGTAATAAAACTTTTTGTTTGTATTTTATTTGTAGCAATATCAATTTGTATTAAGTTGGATAATGCATTATTTATCGTAAAATGGACGTCATTTATCTTAATTTTTTGGTCATTACTATCCTTAAAATTGGCCATACTTTTGAACATCAAATTATGATTTGTGATGAGTCTTAATATGTTTAATTCGTTGGCAGCAGTTATCTTAAAAGTGGATACTTTGATAGTGGAAGGAATGAGTAAATAAAAGCTAACAATGGAGCCAACAATGAACAGTGTGATCGCTAATCTTGCATACTTCATTTCTTATTAATTTATTTGTAAAAATACAGCATGCATTTGATTTTTACTATAAATCTTTACCTGATTGAAAGGGATAAATCTTTCAAAAGAATTAACTTTATTGTCTGAAAATTGATTAATTTATATTATAAAATATTTTAATTCGAAATGGTATAAATAACCAAGTCAATTTCACTTATAAACCTGATAAAAAAATAATGAATAGTCAATCGTCCATTTTATTAAAATTTCAATTATTCATTTGGATGAGTATTTCAATATTGTCGGTGGTAAGTTGTAATACTGAAAAAAAAGAGGCTGCTTTATTTGAAATGTTAGATGCCACCAAAACAGGTATTCAATTTGAAAATAGATTAAAACCTACCCCATCATTTAACATGTTCCACTACATGTACTATTATAACGGTGCAGGAGTTGGAACGGGAGATTTTAACAACGATGGAAAGGTGGACATTTTTTTTGCATCTAATGAGGGGGAAAATCAATTGTATTTAAACAATGGTAAATTACAATTTAATAATGTTACCAAACTAGCCGCTATTCCACAGGATAGTGCATGGAATACCGGTGTTTCAGTCATTGATATTAATAACGACGGGTTATTAGATATTTATATTTGTCGACTTGGAAATTTTGAAAAATTCAAGAGTAAAAATCAATTATTAGTTTGCCAAGGTTTGCGTAATGGTATTCCTGTTTATAACGAGGAAGCAGAAAAGTATGGTTTAGATTTTTCGGGATTTAGTACCCAGGCAGCTTTTTTTGATATGGATAATGATGGGGATTTAGATGTTTTTTTATTAAACCATGCAGTACATCAAAATGGTACTTTTGCACCCCGAAAAAATTTCTTGGGAACTTATGATGTTAGTTCTGGGGACCGTATATATAAAAATGTGAATGGCAAATTTGAAGACGTTACAAAGTTGTCTAAAATAAACAGTAGTAAAATTAGTTATGGTTTAGGCGTTGTGATTAGTGATATCAACTTAGACGGGTATCCTGATATATATGTAGGAAATGATTTTCATGAAAATGATTATTTATATATTAATCAACAAAACGGCACTTTTTCAGAGGAACAAGAAAAACGCATGATGCATACAAGCCAATATTCAATGGGTGTTGATGCGGGCGATTTAAATAACGATGGTTTCCCTGAAATTATATCCATGGATATGTTGCCTAAGGATCCTTATATTTTAAAAAGATCATTAGGAGAGGATGATTATGATACCTATAAAATGAAAATAGGGGTAGGTTATGGAGTTCAAGTGACTAGAAACAACTTACAATGGAATAGACGAAATGGTCAATTTAGTGAAATTGGTATGTACTCCGGCATCTATGCAACTGATTGGTCCTGGGCTACCTTGTTAATGGATTTTGATAATGATGGTTATAAAGATATTTTCATTGCTAATGGAATTCCAAAACGAATGAATGATATGGATTATGTTAACTATGTATCCAATCAAGAGATTCAAGAAAAAATTAGGGAAAATAATATGGGTGATAAGGATATGTCATTAATTGATCGTTTTCCTGAGATCAAAATCCCGAATCAATTTTATTTGAATAATGGGAATATGTCTTTTTTAGATAAGGAAAAAGGGATCGTTAATAATCCCAATTCTTATTCCAATGGAGCTGCATACGCAGACTTTGATAATGACGGCGACTTGGATTTAGTAGTCAATAATGTAAATGACAAGTCGTTTATTTATGAAAACAAAACCAATTTGGATACCGCCAATAAATATGTGAAAATTAAATTTAAAGGCCCGCAAAATAACATTAATGCAGTAGGTACTAAAACAGTTTTATTTGCTAAAAACCAAATTAGAACTTACGAGCATTATCCTGTGAAGGGTTTTTTATCGAGCATGGAAGTGCCTCAGTTAATTGGTTTGAAAAACACTAAAATAGATTCAGCATTTGTAATATGGCCAGACAATACATACCAACGCATTCAGTTAAATGGTATCGTAAATAAAAATATTCAGGTTGCATATCAAAAAGGACTTCCTGTATTTAATTACAGTATCATTAATAATCATTGGCAACAAAATAGCTATGTCGTTAAGGATATTACCGCAAGTACAGATGTAAAATTCTTGCATGAGGAAAATTCTTTTCAAGAATTTAACAGAGAACAGTTGATTCCACAAATGAATTCAACCGAAGGGCCAGCCTTGGCGATTGCAGATATTGATCATGATGGAAACGATGATTTTTTCATAGGGGCTGCGCGCGGTTTTCATAATGCTGTTTATGTGCAAACAAAAAATGGGAAGTTCAAGCAAATAGCACAACCTGCACTTTTATTAGATAGTAATTACGAGGATGTGGATGCTGTTTGGATTGATGTGAATAAGGATACGCATTTGGACTTAGTAGTAGGTTCAGGAGGTAATGAATATTTTGGCAAGGATGTATTTATGCAATCAAGAGTTTATTTAAATGATGGCAAAGGGAATCTTAATAAATTAGAAAATGCGATTCCGGTTTTCAATCAAACATCCTCTATTATTGCCAGTGACTTTAATAAGGACGGCTATCCTGATTTATTATTAACCAGCAAAACAGTTTCCATGCAATATGGCTATCCTGCGGATAGTTATATATTGTTCAATACAGGCGATGGGCATTTTAAAGATGTAACCAATAAGGTAGCTCCATTTTTACAAAAATTGGGTATGATAACCCATGCTAATCATGTAGACATTAATGGAGACGGCGTTAAAGAATTGATTCTAACACATCAATGGGGTGGCATTGATATTGTATATACCTCAAAAAATACTTGGGAAAAAGCAACCCTTACTGACTTGCCAGGTTGGTGGAATTTTACCATTTCCGCTGATTTCGATGGCGATGGTGATATGGATTTAATCGCTGGAAATTTAGGTTTGAATTCAAGATTAAAAGCGAGTCAAGAAGAACCCATAAAAATGTATTATAATGACTTTGATGATAATGGTACCAATGAACAAGTGGTAAGTTATTATGTGCAAGGGAAAGAAATTCCTTTTGCAAATAAAGATGAAATTCAAAGACAAATCCCGCTCATCAAAAAGAAGTTTTTATATGCCGAGGACTTTGCCAAAGCAAAAATAGAAGATATATTTTCAGCAAATAAATTAAGTGCTGCAACCTTATATCAAGCGTATCATTTTGCTAATACGGTGTTTATTAATAATGGCAAGGGAAGTTTTTCGCCAATTGTATTACCATGGCAGGCACAAATTTCATCTTACAAAACGGCAGCACTATGTGATGCAAATGGAGACGCCTTGCCAGACGTTTTAATGATGGGTAATTTTTATGACAATAATGTTCAAATGGGCAGGTACGATGCCGACTATGGTACTTTATTAATCAATAAAGGGAAGGGTATTTTTGAACCATCGACTTTAAATGGTTTGACGATAAAAGGACAAGTAAGAAAAATGAGTCCTATACAAATTAACCACCAACCCAATTACATTTTAGCTTTAAATGCGGACAGCCTTAGATTTATTCAAATGCACAAATAAGAGCAATGTTTATTTGATGGCTGGCGGTTTGCTGTAATAAACTTTAGCAGCATTCATGATTTTCAAAATTTGTTTCTCCATTTTCTTTGAGGATGAATAATGTTGCCATCTTTTTAAGGGAGATAAGGTTTTGTTGTCAATTATACATTCATACCTAACGAAAGCGCTATCATTACCTGCATCTAATGCTGAAATAATTAATAAGGCATTCATATCTTCTATTGAGAAATTAGATTTTGCGGAAGATAAAAATGCTTCCTGAACGTCAAGCCTGCTATTTTCAAAAATAAAAGAATGTCCTTCAATTTTTTTATAGGGCATCCATTTATCCCAATATTGTATTTGTAAAATTCCTTTATTTGGATCATTTGCCGCTTTTGGAAAATTGTCGTTTCCAGAAAGGATGATTCTATTTGGAATAAAAAGGTAGAAAAAGTAAATGCCAACAACTGCCAATAAAAAGCCAATAATTTTCAAATATTTCATAGAATTTGCTATTTAATGTGCCATAAATTTACATAATTCGCTCATTATTAATGTTTTTTAAGGTATTTACTAGGTAATCATTTTTTTCGTATTTTTATGCAACTTGAAAAAGGTCATCTCCATATTATTTTTGGGCATTATGCTTTTTAACGGATTCGGTTACCGAATTGTATCCAATTATTTTGATCAAAAGGCATCCGACCATTTGGCGACATTGATTGAGCAAAATAATTACAATGAGTCAGAATTGGTCTCCATAAAAACACCTATTAATTTACCTTATTATTCAAATAATCCCAAATTTGAGCGATTAGACGGTGAAATGGAAATTGATGGCGTCGTATATCAATATGTAGAACGAAGAGTATATAATGATAGTTTAGAGATAAGAATTTTACCTAACCAGGATCGTATGCATATTAAAAATGCAAAAGATAGTTTTGATCAATTAGCTGCTGATTTCGAACAAAAGTTAACTGACAAAAAATCGATTCCTGTTAATAAGACAAATGTTAAAGTGATTAATTTTGATTATATCGACCAAAATAATAAGTGGTCACTTGAAAATATTGTTACGCGCAAAATGGTAATTGGTCCCCGTTTTGATGAGCGTTTATTAAGCGTTTGTTTACCCATTCAAGCGCCCCCTCCAAAAAATATTGCTTAGTTTATTAAGCTCAACTTCCATCATCGGAAGTGTTTTAGCATATCAATAATGAATCTATTTTATCTTAAATAATTTAAATAGATGCATTATTCTTCTTATCAGTTCAATCATTTAAAATGAAAAATATTCTTTTAATTGCTTTCATAGCAATTGGCTCTGTGGCATGTAATAGCAAAGGTGAATATAAACAACTTACCCATAGTGCTGATTTATATGCAAACACAGTGCATGAATTAAATCAAGTCGTAATGGGAAATAATTTTAGTCCCATAATTGCTTCCAGAAATTACGCATATGCTGCAATTGCAGGCTATGAAGTAACTGCCGCAGGTAATCCATCTCAATATCAAAGTTTAGCTGGCCAATTAAAAGGCTTAACAACAATACCTAAGCCAGAAGACACAGCTAATATTGATTTCCCTTATGCATCCTTAGTGGCTTATTGCATGGTTGGTGAAGCAGTGACTTTCCCAGAAGGAAGTATGAAAGAATATACCGATAGCTTGCACCAATTGGTGCAGTCAAAGGGTATGCCATCAAAAATGATTGAAACATCTGAAGCATATGCTAAAAAAGTAGGTGCTGCAATTATTGCATGGAGTAAGAAGGATAATTATGCACAAACTAGAAGTGCTGAAAAATATACTGTTAAGGATTTGCCAGGTAGATGGGTGCCCACACCACCTATGTATGCACAGGCAGCTGAACCACACTGGAAGGAAATTAGAACCATGGTATTAGATAGCGCCAGCCAGTTTCGTCCTAAAGCACCCCCTACATTTAATGTTACAGATAAAAATAGTGAATACTATAAAAATGTAATGATGGTTAAAAATGCAGTGGATAGTTTAACCGATGAGCAAAGGCATATAGCAAATTTTTGGGATGACAATCCGTTTAAAGTAAATGTTAGCGGACATATTATGTTTAGTTCCAAAAAGTTCTCGCCTCCAGGTCACTGGATGGGAATAGTAGGAATTGCAAATAAAACGGCTAAAGCTGATTTCGAAACTGCGACCTATGCGTATGCTAAAACGGCAATTGCTTTATTTGATTCCTTTATCCATTGTTGGGATGCTAAATATGAATACAATACCGTGCGTCCTGAAACAGTTATAAATAAGTACTTTGATATGAACTGGAGACCTTTATTACAAACTCCAGCTTTCCCAGAATACACCTGTGGTCATTCCACTATTTCGTCCGCTGCAGCTGAAGCATTAACAAGTGTTTATGGCGACAACTTTGCTTACACCGATTCTACTGAATTGGAATTTGGTATAGCGAACAGAAGCTTTAAATCATTTAGAGCAGCAGCTGAAGAAAACAACTGGGCGAGGTTCTACGGAGGCTTGCACTTTCATAACTCATGTATTGTAAGTACGGAACAAGGAAAAAAAGTAGGAAGCTGGGTAGTTGATCATTTAAAAATGAAAAAGTAAACTTTTGAGAAAATGAGTATCAGTAATTAATAAATAGCCACACTCTTTTTATTAATCATTTAACTGTTATAATTTTTCTCAAACCTAAAATCAAAAAACTCAAATGAAAAAATACATTTTGTTATTACTTGTTGTAATAACCATATATAATAAAACAAATGCGCAAGGTTGTGTAGCTATTAGAACAGTTGGCGGATTAAACACTATGGAGCATTCAATGATGCATGAAATGATGCATGATAGTAATGCTAAAAAAATGGTGGAACCTAAATGGGACTTAAATATTAGTGGTCGCTATTTTAAGTCATATAAGCATTTCAATGGCACCGATGAAGTTAAACAGAGAGTAATTGATGGGACAGATGTACGTAATTTTAGTAGAAATGTTGACATCACATTAGTTAGAAAGTTAAATGAAAAATGGAGTGTTGGTGTAAATCTACCTTTAATTTATAATGAAAGAACTTCATTGTATGAGCATGTTAGTAATGTAAAAGGAAGTCCAAGGTATTCAACTTATTCTCAAGGCATTGGGGATATTCGTATAACTGCATATAAATGGATTATTGCACCAAAGGCAGGAAATAAAGGAAATTTGTTAGGAGGTGTCGGCTTAAAATTGCCTACTGGAAATTATAAAGTTAATGACGTGTTTCATAACACATTAACTTCAACACGTGTTGGTCCTGTGGATCAATCTATTCAATTAGGGGATGGTGGTCTCGGTGTATCCTTGGAATTAAATGGGTTTAGGGCTTTAAATAATATCTGGAGTTTGTATAGCAATGCTTATTATTTAATTAATCCAAGAGGTAATAATGGAGTTAGCACTGCAAGAGGTGGCGTCCCAACGGCTACAGCAATTAAATATACTTCAGATGTGATGAGTGTACCAGATCAATATTTACTAAGAGCGGGTACGAATTGGACGAAAAAGGCTACTACTATTTCATTAGGTGCAAGATTTGAATGTATTCCTGCATCAGATTTAATAGGAGATGATACAGGATTTAGAAGACCTGGCAGTGTATTAGCGATTGAGCCTGGTGCAAATTATAGCTATAAACAGTTCAATTTTTATCTTTATACCCCAATTGCAATAAGAAGAGAGCGTCCTCAAAGCTATCCAGATATCTTACGTTCAAATGATACTAAAACATTCGCAAGAGGTGATGCTGCTTTTGCTGATTATAGCATAAGCATTGGCGTGGGGTATAGATTTTAAAAACGAAAACATAAATAAAAATTATTTATTTAAGTAGTTCATAAAATCAATCATTGATTTTTCGTCTTTTGAATGACCACTTTGATTTTTTAAGTACGCTTTCCAAATTGATTCGTCAACAGAAAGCGTACTTTTTATTTTAGATGTGTTCGCTTTGATACCAATAGAAAGCATGTTTTGTTGATCGACATCAAAAATATAATAGGCAATTTGACTTTTGTATTCTGATTCTGTTTTTCCACCATAAGTATAAACCTCATTAATTTTTTTATGTTGCCATTTTAGCAACTGATATTTTGAGCCAGTTGCTAAAACTTGAAAAAAGGTTTTTTCATTGGTCCCATTAATGGCAGGATATCCATTTGCAAAATGGTAAGACCAATAAAGGTCATTTGTAATATTTTCGCCTACTTGTGTTAAAGTAAATGATGTTACTGGATCCGCAACTTTAAAAAGTTGGTTTTTCTTAAGATAGTATAGTTGATCATCAAATAAGGAGTAGTTAAAGGAAGTATCCGAATAGTTTTTCCCATTTTTTAAATATACTGTTGCATTCGCCCACTTTTCAAGTAAAAAGGGACTCCCTTTGGCGTCTTCAATCGCGCCAATAGGTATTAGATTTCCATCATTATTTTGTATTGACAAATTTCCACCTACTCCTGAATTACCTACATGCTTCCCGTTTAACTGTGCATTCGCATTTACTATAGACATCATCACCCATAAAATACATAGTACTTTTTTCATATTAATTCATTTGACATTGAATAATCGAAATTAACATTTCAAACTTATATCAATGAGAATATTGTATGAATGGGGTTATATCAGTTTAAATCATTTTTCATTTACTGATTCTAAAATAGCAAAACTATATGGAGGCAATACAAAGTATTCGTTATCATTGCCCACTTTAAAATTTTGACCTGTCCAGTGATCATGCAAAATGGAAGGTCGTTCACCATGTTCTTTAAACGCATACCAGGTTACAAATGAAGCCGTATTCTTGTAATTAAATAAGCAATATATTTTTTTATTTTCATCATGCCTAATAAAGCCAGCGACATGAATATTATGAGGACTCATCCAAGTAACATTTTTTGTATCACTAAACACACTTAATGCTTGTCGTGTTTCAATTAGTTTTTTCGTTTCGCTAAATATTCTATTTTCAAATGTCCCACTTAATTTCCTTTTCTCGTTATGAGCCCAATTCATAATCGGGCGGTGCATCCATCTATTGTCATAACTTTTTCCTGGATCTTGCAAATAACTGTAATCATTAATATAAGCTAACTCGTCTCCATAAAATAACATAGGAATACCGCCCATGAAAAAGCTTTGTGCTTGCATTAAAATAATTTTCTTCAATGCATTTTCGATTTCCGCTTCGCTCTTCCATTCAACTGCTTTCTCGAGCCCACAAAGCGAAGCTAAGGAGCCACTAATTCTTGCATCACCCGTTTTTGGATTAACAGAAAATAGGGCACCAGCCGAGGAAGAACCATCATGCCAACCTGCAAAATAATTTTTTAAATAAGTACGATGTTGGTAAGGGTTAAAGCCAGCTCGTTCAATCATGTAGTCGTCATATCCCAATCCAATATCATCATGACAGCGGGTATAGGATATCCAAGTGCATCCAAATGGTTTTTGCATTATTGGATGTTGTGCTGACAGCATAACCCTTGTGTCACCAGTGGCAAGTGCATCCCATTGTAATGCCATTTGTGTTGCATTATAAGCAACATCACATTCCTTTGCGGTGTAATGTGCAGTTCCAAAGTATTTAATAATTTCATCAGGAGCAACAATCGCCTCTCCCAAAATGGCCATACCTGGACTAGCAACTAATACACATTGTTTAATTAAGCGTAATAAAGTATGTGCCTGGTGTAAATTTTGACAAGTTGTTCCAATTTGTTTCCATATAAATGCAGGAGCGTCAATGCGTAAAATATCAACACCCAAGTTTGCATAATGCAAAACATTATTAATCATTGCTATGAATACATTGGGATTACTATAGTTTAAATCCCATTGATAATGATGAAAAACAGTCATTACCCACTTGTTACATTCTGGTATGTAGGTAAAATTCCCAGGAGAAGATTCTGGAAAAATTTCCGGCATAGTTTGATCTAACTGATTGGGTATATCACGATTATCATAAAAATAAAAAAAGTCCTGATAATACTTATCGCCTGCTTTTGCTTTTTCAGCCCATTCATGTTTGTGTGATGTATGGTTTAACACAATATCCAACATCAAGTACATGTTTTTATCATTCATTTTTTGGATAAGCGTATCAAGGTCTTTATTGGTTCCAAAACGGGGATCTACTTTTCTAAAATTGGATACCGCGTACCCGCCATCACTTTCTCCCTCAGGACTTTCAAAAACGGGCATTAAGTGTAAAAAGTTAACACCCAATTCTTCAAAGTAATTTAGTTTTTCAGACAAGCCATTAATATTCCCTGCAAATCTGTCAACGTATAAACTCATACCCGCTATGTCATTACTTAAGTACCAGTTACCTTTTTTTGCTTTTGCATTGTCCTTATTAAGCAGGGTAGTCGACCTTTGCTGATAATTTTCAATTAATGATTCAAGTAAAGCATTAAAGCTTTCATTCCTTCCTATTTGATGACCATATATGGAATCAAATAAAGATTCGATTGAATGTAAATGTTGTAAAAATCTATCGGAAAATGCTTTGTCCTTTTTTTCGGAGTCTATATTTTTTGCTTTCAATAATTGAGTACCAAAAGCGATTAAGGCAGATGAGTTCACAGTGATCGATATAATTTAATTAAAAATATTTTTGTTTAAATGTTTAAATGCTTCCATGGCACCCATATATTCACAAGTATGTGCGCCAGCTTTGTTTGCATTGAAAATTATTTTTTTCCATTCGTCTAAACTAATTGTACTTAATTCATTTGGCGTCAGGTTGGCTATTTGAAATAAAACAGCGCCTACAAAAGCGTCGCCAGCACCTGTCGCGTCAATAGGATTTACAGTAATACTCCCAATGATTTCTAAATGATCACCAATGGATAATAAAGTGCCTTCTTTGCCTAGTGTAATAGCGAAAATAGCGTTTGACTTTTTTCTTAATGCTGCCGCTGCATGCTGAACAGTATCGCATCCAGTAATTAACATTGCCTCTTCGTCACTTAATTTAAAAAAATGACATTGCTCAATGAACGGCCATGACTGATCAATAAAACTTTTTGTATTATTTTGAAAAAGTAAGTGTCTATAATTTGGATCAAAACTAATAATGGTATTATTCGCTTTTGCTTTTGCTAACAATTCGGTATAGGCTGTTTGTAGTGGACCAGGTAAAAAACCTGTAGCTGATCCAAAATGCGCAATACTGTAATCGTTTAAATCCAATGAAGCTAAATCATCAGCACTCAATTGACCATCGGCACCGCGATTAAAATAAAAATCTCTTTCACCGTCTTCCATCAAAGAAACAAAAGCGAAAGTGGTAAAATGATTTGGATCTTGTATCACCCATTTTGTGTTAACACCCATTTCATTTAACAAGTCGGTTATATGTTGTCCAAATGGGTCCTTACCAACTTTTGCAGCCATATCCACTTCAAGACCTAAAGCGGCAATAGCAGCTGCTACATTAGCGGGCGCGCCACCTGCTTTTTTTAAGAAATTTTGTCCCTTTGATAAGCTCGTACCACGATCAGTACAAATCATATCAATCAATGCCTCGCCTATACACAATACTTTCATGATAAATAATATTAAATAAATTAGTGTCCCGAACCCATTGGCACATTTTCAACTGCTCTGTTATTTGATTTATCAGTTTGAATAAAAAATGTCAGTACGGCAGCTATCATTAAAAATACACCTGCAAAACTTATTGCTTTACCAGGGTCGTTGTTTAAGAAATGTTTTAATACATATCCAAAACTTATATTTTGAATGAGCATTGGAATAACAATCATCATATTGATAATGCCCATATAAACGCCATAACGTTCCTTTGGAATTTTATGCACTACTAATAAATAGGGTATACCCATCATGCTAGCCCATGCAATGCCAAAACCTGTCATAGGGATGAACAATAAATTTTTATCGGTGATATGTGGGAAAATTAATAAACCTACACCAGCCATTACCAAGCAAATAATATGAATCAGTTTCGGACTTATTTTTTTTGCTAACCATAGCAAGCCAAATGCAGATAAAAAAGTAACCACATTATACCAGCCATTTACTAAGCCAGTCCAACCAACCGCTTCATCGTATGCTGGGTTGTTTTGGTAGTTAGTTGTATTCCAAACAGAAAGTGCAATACTTTTAGAAGCGTTTTGCCAATAACAAAATAGCGCATACCATTGAAATAAATAGACTAATCCTAATTGCCACATTACTTTAGGCATGCTTTTGATAGCAGTAGCTATTTCAATAAAGGGGGTAAATAAATTTACTTTTTCACTTTTTAATTTTGCTAACTCTTCCTCAGTCGGCGGAATCTCAGGTGTTTTATATACGGACCAACCTACTGAAGCAATGGAGCAAATGGTACCAAGAAAAAAGCTAGCATAAACCCAATAAGGTAAAGAACCGTAGTGTCCACTTATTTTTTTCTGAAAAACAAACAAGGATAAATTAGCTAATGTAATTCCTAAGCCTGTAAAAAAACTTTGCGTCAAAAAACCAGCAGCGTGTTGTTCACTTGGCAATTTGTCGGCAATAAATGCACGATATGGTTCCATCGCTGTATTGTTCGCAGCGTCCAAAATCCAAAGCAAGCCAACAGCCATCCAAATAGCACTACTAAATGGGTATAGAAATAAACATAGACTACAAAGAATGGCACCAATCATAAAATAGGGCTTTCTTCTTCCAAATCGTGGGGACCAAGTTTTATCACTCATCGCACCAATAATGGGTTGAATCAATAATCCAGTCACTGGACCTGCCAAATTTAATAAGGGAATTTGATCAGGGCTCGCACCTAACATATCATATATAGGGTTGACAGCTGATTGTTGTAAACCGAAACTATATTGTATCCCTAGGAAACCAACATTCATGTTGATTATCTGACTAAAGGTTAACTTGGGTTTGAAATTCATAATGGCAATTTTGATGAAGCAAGTCGTTTATAAATATAGTCAATTTGTATTTTTAGCTACCGTTTTGCTTTCTAAATTTTAATATTTTGGATTAAAAAATATAGCGCAAACCTTTGCGGTGCGTATATTTGTTTAAATACACCCATAAATCAAAATGCAGTATTCAATTTCCTATATAAAAAATGAAGTACTCCAGGCGTTGCGCTATCATTTTATAAAGCAGTCAGAAATTAAATCACTAATGATCATTGTGAATTTATACGCCATAGTCACTGCGATTTTACTGTTTATGAAAAAAATTCGCCCTGAGCCTTTTTTATTAGGATCGGTCTTGTGGTTGGTTTTAATGTTTTTTTTCTGGTATATTTTACCTACGCTATTTTATAAAAAAACCACTTTGTTTAAAGAGGAATGGAAGTTTAGCTTTAATGATAAAGAGGCAACACTAATAAGTTCTTTAGGTGAGGCCAGTTGGGGATGGGAGACGGTAACCCATTATTTTGAGAGTCCCCTATTTTTTCATTTTTACTTTGGACCAAAAAGCTTTTTTATAATTCCAAAGTCATCTATTACAGTCGAAGACCAACATCATATTAGAGGTATTTTAAAATAACCAATACTCAATCGATAATTTATCGGTTTTCAACTAATCCCTGTTCGCATTTTCAGGAGTGATTTTAATGGTAATTGCGCGCGTTTTTAGGCTTAAAAATGAGATAATAGACGCAGAAATGCACATATTAGTACCAAACATTAAAAATGTGCAAACAAAAAGGCAAATAAAATATGGGTATTTTAACAAAAAGTATATTTTTGCGCCGTAAACAAAACTATTTACAATGTCAGACATCGCATCAAGAGTTAAAAAAATCATCGTTGACAAATTAGGAGTTGATGAAGCAGAAGTTACTAACGAAGCATCATTTACAAATGATTTAGGCGCTGATTCTTTGGACACAGTTGAGTTAATTATGGAATTCGAAAAAGAATTCAATATCTCTATTCCAGACGAACAAGCAGAAACAATTACTACTGTTGGTCAAGCTGTTGCTTATATCGATGAGCACGCAAAATAATTGTAAAATTATTTTCACGGCTTCCAATTAAACACAGTATATCTTAATCCGCCTTTTTGAGCCTTTGCTTTAAAGGCGGATTATTAATTTAAAAACAATCTCATGCAGACTAAACGCATCGTAGTTACAGGAATCGGAACATTGAATCCATTGGGAAATAGTCTTGGTGAATACTGGGATAATTTAGTAAATGGAGTGTCTGGAGCAGATATGATTACGCAATTTGATGCGTCTAAGTTTAAGACAAGATTTGCATGTGAAATAAAGGGCTTTGATGCGACCAATTTTATGGATCGCAAAGAAGCGCGTAAATTAGATCGTTTTTCTCAAATTGCTTTGGTAGCAAGCGATCAAGCAGTCTTAGATGCAGGTATTACAAAAGAAAATGTAGATCACGATCGTGTTGGCGTGGTATTCGCAAGTGGTATTGGTGGGTTAACAACTTTCACGGAAGAGGTAACTAACTTTGTACATGGCGATGGCACACCAAGATTTAATCCATTTTTTATTCCTAAAATGATTTTGGATATTGCTGCAGGACAAATTTCCATGAAGCATGGATTTAGAGGGCCTAACTATGCAGTAGTAAGCGCATGTGCTTCTAGTACAAACGCTATTATTTCTGCAATGGATAATTTAAAATTAGGCAAGGCCGACATTATTATTACTGGTGGTGCAGAGGCGGTAATTGGTGTTGCAGGCATGGGTGGATTCAATGCCATGAAAGCAATGAGTGAGCGAAATGATGATCCTAAAACAGCTAGCCGTCCTTATGATAAGGATCGCGATGGGTTTATTATGGGAGAAGCTAGTGGGGTATTAGTATTAGAAGAATTAGAGCACGCCATTAAACGTGGTGCTAAAATATATTGTGAAGTAGTAGGTGGCGGTGCAACAGCAGATGCCTATCATTTAACAGCTCCTCATCCAGAAGGATTGGGTGCAAAAAATGTAATGAATGCAGCTTTAAAAGATGCAGGCATGTTGGCTACTGAAATTGACTACATCAACACACACGGAACTTCCACACCTTTGGGGGATATTGCTGAAGCAAAAGCAATTACTGAGGTCTTCGGTGAACATGCTTATAATTTAAACATTAGCTCTACCAAATCTATGACAGGTCACTGTTTGGGAGCAGCGGGTGTCATTGAAGCCATTGCATGTATCCAATCCGTTATTCATGATATTGTTCCTCCAACAATTAATCATTTTACGGACGATCCAGAATTAGACAATCGTCTTAATTTCACTTTCAATAAAGCACAAAAACGTGTTGTAAATGCAGCCTTAAGTAATACTTTTGGATTTGGCGGACACAATGCTTGTGTGATTGTGAAAAAATATAAGGCTTAATTTAAGTTAGTGAAACGCCGACTCAACCAATTCATTTCTTTATTTAAGAAAACAGGTTTTGAGGCAGACTTACATCATTTATTAGGATATCGAACAGGTAATGTTTTGCTTTTTCAAACAGCCTTAAATCATCGTTCTGTAAAGGACAATCCTACTGAAAATAATGAGCGTTTAGAATTTTTAGGAGATGCTGTTATCGGTACGGTTGTTGCCGATTATTTATTTAAAAAATATCCATACAAAGGAGAAGGATTTTTAACAGAGATGCGTTCGAAAATGGTGAATCGCGCTCAGTTAAATAATATTGCGGTGCAAATGGGTTTAAGAAAAATGACGCGCTTTAATAAAATGGATGGCGGATTAAGAACAAGTCAAATTTTTGGAAATACCCTAGAAGCCTTGGTGGGAGCCATTTATTTGGATAAAAAATACGACTTCACAAAAAAGTGGATCGTTGAAAAAATGATTCAGCCTTATTTGTTCATGGATGATTTAGAACAGATCGATATTAATATTAAAAACAAAATTATTGGATGGGCTTTAAAACAAGGTAAGCAAATTGATTTTGTTTTAGCAGGAGAACAGCTCGAAGGCCGCCGCCGATTGTTTACCATTAATGTGGTACTTGATGGTGAAGTAGTGGCTAGCCAAAAAGGTTTTACTAAAAAAGATGCCAGTCAAGTGGCTGCTCAAAAAGCCATAGAAACTTTGGGCATCTAGCTTATAGTTTGGCAAAGCTCAATGAGCACACCATTACTATCTTTTGGATGCACGAAGCAAATTAATTTATTATCAGCTCCTTTTTTCGGTTGTTCGTTTAACAAAGTAAACCCCTCCGATTTCAAACGCTCCATTTCCGCAATAATATCAGGTACTTCAAAAGCAATATGGTGCATTCCTTCTCCTTTCTTCTCAATAAATTTTGCGATTACTCCATCGGGGTCTTTACTTTCTAAGAGCTCAATTTTACCCCCATCTTTCAAAAAAAACGCAGTATTTACATTTTCAGACGCCACTAGTTCAGTTTTATAGCACTTGCTGTTTAATAGCCTTTCGAACAGCGGAATACTAATACTCAGGTTTTTTACTGCAATCCCTATGTGTTCTACGTTATAGCTCATAATTCTTTGTTTTACGAATTGGGAAAAAAATGCCCTTCAAAGCTAACGAAATCGTGTTAATCCGTGGCTAAGCTTTACTTTTGTAGTCTGAAAAATCATAAACAGACATGTTAAAATTACCTATTTATCTTGATCATAACGCAACTACCCCAATGGATCCTAGGGTATTAGAGGCAATGATCCCTTATTTTACCGAAAATTTCGGAAACGCAGCAAGTAGAAACCACTCATTTGGATGGCATGCTGAAGAAGCAGTTGACTATGCACGTGAACAGGTAGCTCAATTAATTGGCGCTGATCCTAAAGAAATAATTTTCACTTCAGGTGCTACCGAAGGTGACAACTTAGCAATTAAGGGGGTATACGAAATGTATGCGAGCAAGGGTAATCATATCATTACTTGTACAACTGAACATAAAGCGGTTTTAGATACTTGCAAACACCTTGAAAAATTAGGTGCGGAAGTTACCTATTTGGAAGTTCAACCTGATGGGTTGATTGATTTAAAAGCATTAGAAGCTGCAATGAAACCAACTACAATTTTAGTAGCGATCATGTATGCTAATAATGAAATTGGTGTGGTACAACCTGTAAAAGAAATTAGTGCGATTGCTAAAAAGCATGGTGCTTTATTTTTTACGGATGGTGTTCAAGCAGTAGGTAAAATCCCAGTTGATGTAAACGCTGACGGTATTGATATCATGGCATTTACAGCACATAAAATGTATGGTCCAAAAGGAGTTGGTGCATTGTATGTTCGTCGTAAAAATCCAAGAGTTAAAGTAACTGCACAAATGGATGGCGGTGGCCACGAAAGAGGTATGCGTAGTGGTACCTTAAACGTTCCTGGTATTGTTGGTTTTGGTAAAGCTGCCGAAATTGCTAGAACGGATATGGCTGCTGATACGGAAAGAATTTCTAAATTAAGAGATAAATTAGAGAACGCATTAAAGCAAATTGATGAGTCATATGTTAATGGAAATCCGGCACATCGTTTACCACATGTAAGTAATATTTCTTTTAAATATGTTGAAGGGGAAGGTTTGATGATGGGCTTTAACAAGGACATCGCATTGTCTTCAGGATCGGCTTGTACTTCAGCATCACTAGAGCCTAGTTATGTTTTAAAAGCATTAGGTTTAGGGGATGATTTAGCACATAGCTCATTGCGTTTTGGCCTAGGCCGATACACAACCGAAGAACAAATTGATTTCACGATTAAAGCTGTTTCTGAAACAGTTTTAAAATTGAGAGAAATGAGTCCACTTTGGGAAATGTTTAAAGAAGGTGTGGACATTGATTCAATTCAATGGGCTCATCACTAAATATTACAAGTAAGTAACTGAAAGTTACGAAACTTGAAATATTTTTGTGAGGGTGCGAAGCACATCACTAATTTCAATTTAATTTTATAAAACATTAAAATATATAACAATGGCATATTCAGATAAAGTAATTGATCATTATTCTAATCCTAAAAATGTAGGAACTTTAGATAAAGCATCAAAAAGTGTTGGTACTGGTTTAGTGGGTGCACCAGAGTGCGGCGACGTTATGCGTTTGCAAATTCAAGTGGACGAAGCAACAGGTATTATTACGGATGCTAAGTTTAAAACTTTTGGTTGTGGTTCTGCAATTGCATCTTCTTCTTTAGCTACTGAGTGGTTAAAAGGAAAATCAGTTGACGAAGCGGTTAAAATTGACAACATGGATTTAGTAGAGGAATTAAATTTACCTCCAGTTAAAATTCACTGTTCAGTATTAGCAGAAGACGCTATAAAGTCTGCAATCAATGATTATCGTGTAAAAAACGGCTTAGCTGAATTAGTTTTCGAAGAGCGCATCCACTAAAATTCAACATGAGTGAAGTAGCAGAAAATACCATCCTAGTGAGTGATAAGGCTAAGGCTAAAGTGAAACAACTTATGCTTGATGCTGATATCAGCAATGACCCTTCCTATTTTTTAAGAGTAGGGGTAGTGGGTGGAGGATGCTCGGGCTTGAGCTACAAGTTAGATTTTGACAACGAAATCAAACCTATGGATCAGGTTTTCGAAGACAATGGCGTAAAAGTGGTGACTGATTTAAAGAGCTTCTTATATTTAGTGAATACTGAACTGGATTTTTCCGATGGTTTAAATGGCAAAGGGTTTTACTTTAATAACCCCAATGCAAGTAGAAGTTGCGGATGTGGTGAAAGTTTCGCTGTTTAGCTTTTTAGCACTTTTTTCTTTGAATTTTAATAAGTACTAAAAAGCGCTCTTATGATTTATTCAAAAAATTAAAAATTTTTCGAAATCCTTGACTAATTATATTAATATGCCTCAGTAGAACTGGGGCATTTTTTTTGTAGCTTTGAAGCCTATGTGGGCAATTTGTAAAAAAGAATGGACTCAGTATTTTAGTGGACTGACTGGCTATTTAATCATTGGCTTTTACTTAATTGCTAATGGGTTGTTTTTATTTGTACTGCCAAATTATAACGTATTTGACGCTGGCTACACATCCTTACAAGTTTACTTTGATTTTGCACCATGGTTTTTGTTATTGTTAGTACCCGCCATTACCATGCGCAGTTTTTCTGATGAGTATAAGCAGGGCACATTTGAATTATTAAGAACATTGCCAATACGTTCAAATCAATTAGTAGCCGCTAAGTTTTTAGGATCGTTTTTAATTATCTTATTCTCGATCTTACCTACTATTATCTATGCTTTTGTAATGGACAATTTAAGTTCAGTAGGCGGTCTTGATTGGGGTGCCACGATGGGATCTTATTTAGGCTTATTGTGTTTGGCGGCAGTTTATACATCAATTGGTGTATTTACAAGTAGTACTACAAAAAATGGGTTAGTGTCCTTATTGTTGTCTATTGTGATTTCTATTTTATTATTTAAAGGGTTTGATTGGATCAGCAGTATTCATTTGTTTCAAAATGGATTTGACTATTATGTTCAACAGTTAGGGTTGTCCTATCATTATGATCAAGTGAGTAAAGGGGTTATTAGCGGATCGGATATTATTTATTTTCTATCCTTCATCCTTATTTTTAGTATTGGCGCCATTGAACAAATAAAGGGTAAGCTCCCATACATCATCGTCATACTAGCCATAGTGGTTGTAAACTACTTGTCAAATATATTCCCTGTACAAATTGACTTAACCAAAGACCAGCGCTATACCATTAGTGACAATTCGGAAAAAATTATAAAGGAAGCAGACTTAAACATAAAAATTCATTTGTACTTGGGCGGCGATATACCATCCTATTATAAAAAAATTGCACAGTCTACGACCGTTTTATTGAATCGATTCCAAAAATTAAATCCATCCAAAATTCAGTGGTCAGTAGAAGTGCCTAATAAAATTTATAAGGACACCGCCTTATTTCAGTTTTATGATAGCTTATCTAAAATGGGCATCCCTATTGAGCGTGTACAGGATGAAGGGGCAGACATTGATAAAAGGGTTGATCAGTTAGTGGTTCCTGCTGCAGTAGTGGAGGTGGATGGAATGAAACCCTATGTGATTGATTTGCGTTCAGGAAAAAAATATTTCAAGCCTTATAATATTGTAAAAGACATTCCAACTGAAGACGTGGAAGCGAGTGTTAATGCTGCAGAAGCATTACTTGAATATAAATTCATTCAAGCAATATACTTATTGAATCGAAAACAAGTTCCTCAAATAAGTTATTTAATTGGGAATGGTGAACCTGTTGATTTAACAGTGAATGATATTGGGAATTCGATTAAAAATCAATATCGATTATCTGTATTTGATTTAAAAAAAGGTTATCCCAATCCGAATAAAATAAAAACCTTAGTTATTGTAAAGCCAACAATTCCTTTTTCAGAATTAGATAAATTAAAGTTGGATCAATATGTGTTATCTGGGGGAAATATTATTTGGGCTATTGATAAGCTATATGCCGAATACGATAGTTTGCAAAAAACCAGTGGGTCATATGTCGCATTTGATCGCGGCTTGGATCTTGACGATTTATTTTTCAAATATGGAATTAGAATCAACTCCAATTTAGTGCAAGATTTGAATTGCGCAAAACTCCCTATTGTAGTTGGAAAACAAGCGGATGGATCACCAACTATTCAAAGAATACCATGGCCCTATTATCCATTTTTATATGGAAATGAAAATGCTGGCGTTACTCAAAACATGGACAGGGTATTGTCATTATTCCCTTCAAGCATTGATACGTTAGCGAATAAAGAAATTAAGAAAACAATATTATTAAGTACCGATACAAATACGAGACTTATTACAACGCCTAATTTAGTAAGTATTAATAGTGTAAGGGATGAAGCTGATTTATATTCATTCAAAAAGCATCATGTTCCCGTTGCAGTTTTGTTAGAGGGTAAGTTCAATTCTCTTTTTGCTAATCGCATTTCAAATGAATTACAAGATAGCATTAAGGTAAATACAGAAAATCCCTATTTATCAAAAGGGCAAGTTGCGTCAAAGCAAATTTTCATTGCAGATGCTGATATTGTAACCAATAAAACCTCAAAAGACCAAAATGGTGAACTCATGCCAATCCCAATGGGTATGTTACCATTTGATGAATTTCAGTTTGCGAATAAAAACTTTTATTTGAATGCCATCTCTTATTTAAATGAGCCAGTCGATTTATTAGATAGTCGAAATAAGACCATTATTTTAAGACTCCTTGATAAGGAGAAAATAGCCAATTCGAGATTATTTTGGCAAATAGCATTGCTTTTTGGTCCTATGCTAATATTGATGCTATTTTATATTATTTGGTCTTCCTATCGAAAAGGCCAATTTGCAAGCTAGTATATTATTATTAACTTTACATCATGACAAAAGATCAAATCGTATATTCAGTTTTCGGACTTGTAATCGCTGCTGCGCTGACTATTGATTTAGGGTTTTTAAGTAAAAAAAGCAGTGTTATTACCATACGTCAAGCGTTAAAGCAAACCTTTTTTTGGGTAATGCTTGCACTTGCTTTTTTTGGCTTCATGTGGTTTGAAGAAGGTCAGGAATTAGCAATCCAATATTTGAGTGGTTATTTAATGGAATGGAGTTTAAGTGTCGATAATATTTTTGTATTCATATTAATTTTTGATGCCTTTAAAGTTAAAGAGAAAAACTATTCAAGGGTATTGCTTATAGGAATATTAGCCGCTATAATTTTTAGAATTATTTTTATCACTTTAGGCGTTGCATTAGTCGCAAAATTCGCATGGGTACTTTATATTTTTGGAGTGTTTTTGGTTTATACAGGGTATAAAATGTTTTTTACCAACGAAGGAGAAAATGTGGACCCGCATGAGTATAAAATTTATAAACTATTAAAAAAAGTATTGCCATTAAGTTCTAATGATGGCGATGGAAAGTTTGTAATAAGAGACCATAATAATAAGCCAGTATATACAAGTTTATTTGTGGTAGTGGTATTACTTGCAGCGATTGATTTAGTTTTCGCGTTGGACTCTATTCCAGCAGTTATGGGTATTTCACGAAGTAGCTTAGTTATTTATACCTCTAATATTTTTGCTGTATTAGGACTTAGGTCATTATTTTTCTTATTGAGAGGTGCGGTAAATGAATTCGAGCATTTGCAACAAGGCATTGCAATAGTGCTTGTATTTATTGGTGTTAAAATGTTGGGAGAACATTATATTAATATTTGGATGGATAAAAATTCACAAGTAATTCTTTCATTATTAGTAATTATTTTTTGCATCACTGGTTCAATCTTATATTCTCTTTTTGTTAACAAGCAAAAATTAGCAAAGCAAAAACAATCCTAACTTATATTTTTATACATTTTACTAAATAACATGAACGGGAAAAAAGTATTTTTTTTAATAGCCATCATTATTTTCATTGACCAAGCAATTAAGTTTTACATAAAGCTTAACTATTTTATTGGCGAGGAGCATTTGCTTTTTGGTTCATGGGCAAGATTACATTTTGTTGAAAATGAGGGTATGGCATGGGGCTTAAAATTTGGCGGTGATTTTGGTAAAATAATTTTAACATTGTTCAGATTAGGGGCTGTTGTTTGGGGTACCTTTTTAATTAAAGGTTTTATTGAAAAAAAATACCACAATGGGTTCATCGTTTGCGCAGCTTTAATATATGCAGGCGCGGTTGGTAATTTAATTGACAGTTTATTTTATGGGATGATATTTGAGCAAAGTGTTCCTTTTACCACTCAGGTGGCGGTTTTTTTACCTAGTACCGGTGGGTATGCTTCCTTCTTACATGGTAAAGTAGTAGATATGTTTTATTTTCCTATAGTGAGAGACGCGCACTTCCCAACCTGGTTCCCAATTTGGGGAGGGGAAGAGTTTGAATTTTTCCGTCCAGTTTTCAATTTTGCAGATGCGGCTATCAGCTCTGGTGTCATTTCCTTATTCGTATTCCAAGGCAAATTCTTTGCTGACACACCTGAAAACCAAGAAGCTTCTTCTGAGACAGGAGCAGAATAGGTCCAATATCCCTTTAATCGACTTAATTTCCCGGTTGCTATTTACCATGCAATTTCGTACCTTCGTGCCCTAAAAATCAGCTACGATAAGCGTTTTATGAGCAATCAATACCCAGAATTTAATGGCCTACACCTGCCTACTATAGAGTCAGAAATATTGGCCGCTTGGAAAAAGGAACAAGCATTTGAGCAATCCGTTAGTTTACGTGAAGGCAAAACACCATTTGTGTTTTACGAAGGGCCTCCAAGTGCCAATGGAATGCCAGGCATACACCATGTAATTTCTAGAACCTTGAAGGATATGATGTGTCGTTATAAAACAATGCAAGGATTCCAGGTAAAAAGGAAAGGCGGATGGGATACACATGGATTGCCAGTGGAGTTGGGAGTTGAAAAAGAATTAGGGATCACTAAGGAAGATATTGGTAAAAAAATTACAGTTGAAGAGTACAATCAAAAATGTCGTGAGGCAGTTTTAAGATATAAAAAAGAATGGGATGATATCACCAATAAAATGGGATACTGGGTTGATTTAAATAATCCTTACATCACTTTTGAAAATAATTATATTGAAACACTTTGGTGGATTTTAAGCACCCTTTACAAAAAAGGATACTTATACCAAAGTGTTAGTATACAACCTTATTCACCTGCAGCAGGAACTGGATTGAGTTCACATGAATTAAACCAACCAGGTACTTACAAGGATGTGAAAGACACATCGGCGGTTGTAATGTTTAAAGCATTGAAATCGGCGGCCAGCCAATTTTTATTTGATGCTGCGGCTGCCAATAAAAATAATCAAGACATTTACTACATGGCCTGGACGACTACTCCATGGACATTGCCCTCTAATCTTGGATTAACGGTTGGACCGAATATTGATTATGTTTTAGTTGCTACTTATAACCCATACACTGCAATGCCAGTGAATGTGGTATTGGCAAAAGCCTTGCTTTCAAAATATTTTAAAGAAGAAGGTTTAACCATTGAAACTTTTGCAGAAGGTGATAAAATTGTGCCTTGGAAAATTTTAGCTGAATGCAAAGGAGCGCAATTAAATGATTTGCGTTATGAACAGTTAATGCCATTTGAAGCAAATGACCCAACAACATTCGAAGGTGATCCATTTAAAATTATAACTGGTGATTTTGTAACGACCGAAGACGGTACAGGTATCGTTCATACCTCACCGGCGTTTGGTGCGGATGATTATAAGGTAGGACAAAAAAATAATTTAGGTATTATTACATTAGTAGATAGAGAAGGAAAATTTGTTGATGGTGTTGGAGAGTTTAGTGGTCGTTTTGTGAAAAATTACAAAGACGAAAAAGACTATGTTGACGTGAACGTTGACATCTGTGTAAAATTGAAAAAAGAAAATCGTGCATTTAAAGTAGAAAAGTACGAGCACAACTATCCGCATTGTTGGAGAACGGACAAGCCTATTTTATATTATCCTTTGGACGCTTGGTTTATTAAAACTACAGCGGTAAAAGACCGTTTAGTGGAATTAAATAAAACCATTAACTGGAAACCTAAAAGTACGGGAGAAGGACGATTTGGTAATTGGTTAGAGAATATGGTGGACTGGAATTTATCTCGAAGCCGTTATTGGGGAACGCCATTGCCTATATGGAGAACGGAGGATGGCACGGAAGAAATTTGTATTGGTTCCATTGAAGAATTAACAGCTGGGTTTATCGCTGCAAAAGAAAAAGGTTTTAATAAAGAGGTGAATTTGCAAATTGTTGATGGCAAATTAGACGTTGATTTACATAAACCATTCGTGGATCAAATTGAATTATTAAGTGCAAGTGGTCAACCCATGAAACGTGTTTCTGATTTAGTGGATGTTTGGTTTGACTCCGGCGCTATGCCTTATGCTCAATGGCACTATCCATTTGAAAATAAGGATTTGATTGATAAAGGAGAGGCTTTTCCAGCTGATTTTATTTGTGAAGGAGTCGATCAAACGCGTGGATGGTTTTACACTTTACATACTTTAGGCGTTTTGCTTTTTGATAGTGTTGCCTACAAGGCGGTGATGAGTAATGGTTTGGTATTAGATAAGAATGGCAACAAAATGAGTAAGCGTTTAGGTAACGTGGTGAATCCTTTTGAGACCATTCAAACATATGGTGCGGATGCAACAAGATGGTATTTAGTAACCAATGCATCACCATGGGACAATTTAAAATTTGATTTATCAGGGATACAAGAAGTGCAAAGAAAATTCTTTGGTACTTTATATAATACTTATCAGTTTTTTGTATTGTATGCTAATGTAGACGGGTTTAAATTTGAACAAGAATATATCCCAGTGGCAGAGCGACCAGAAATTGACCGCTGGATTATTTCTTCTTTAAATAGTTTAGTGCATACGGTGACAACATCCATGGATGATTTTGAACCAACCAATGCTGGCCGTGCAATTGAAACTTTTGTTGACGAACATTTGAGTAACTGGTATGTTCGTTTATGTCGTCGTCGTTTTTGGAAAGGAACTTATTCTCAAGATAAAATTTCGGCATACCAAACATTATATGAATGTTTAGAAACTATTACAAGATTAATGGCGCCAATTGCACCTTTCTTTTGCGATCAGGTTTTTAGAAATTTAAATGGAATTACCAAGCGACACAATGCAACTTCTATACACCATGTAGATTTCCCAAAATCGGATGCTACAAAAATGGATATCGCTTTAGAAGAGCGCATGCAAATGGCACAGGATATTTGTTCATTGGTATTATCGGTTCGTAAAAAAGTAAATATCAAAGTGCGTCAGCCTTTGCAGAAAATATTGATTCCAGTGTTGGATCCCAAAATGAAAGCTGCTATTGAACAAATGGAATCGCTAATATTAGCCGAGGTAAATGTTAAAGAAATTAATTATATAACAGAAACTGACGGTGTAATTAGTAAAAAGCTAAAACCTAACTTCAAATTATTGGGTGCCAAACTAGGTACCAAAATGAAGCAGGCGTCAGCGGTGATTACGGCATTGAGTCAGGCTCAAATTAGCCAGCTAGAAAAAGAGGGGGTACTTAATTTGGATATTGAAGGCGAGATGATCCCATTATTGGTATCTGAAGTAGAAATCATAGCGGAGGATATCCCTGGATGGAGTGTTGCTGTCAAAAATGCTTTGACGGTTGCCTTGGATATTACCTTAAGTCCTGCCTTATTGAACGAAGGAAATGCCCGTGAGCTGGTAAATAGGGTCCAAAACATTCGAAAAGAGGCCAATTTCGAGCTAACAGACAAAATTTTACTCCGAATTGTGGATAACACAAATTTGAAGGATGCTATTAATGAATTTTCCGATTATATTTGCGACGAAATATTGGCTTTGAAAATAGATTGGGTTCCGGCTTTAGAAGACGGGGTGGATGTCGACATCAATGACCAAAAATTAAGGATTTCAGTTTTACAAAAAGGATAAATATGGCTACAAAGAAAATAGCACCAGCTAAAAAAGCAGCACCAGCTAAAAAGGTGGCTCCTGCTAAAAAGGTGGTAGCACCAGCTAAGAAAGCAGCACCTGCTAAGAAAGCAGCTCCTGCAAAAAAGGTGGCAGCACCAGCTAAGAAAGCGGCACCAGCTAAAAAAGCAGCGCCTGCTAAAAAAGTGGTAGCACCAGCTAAGAAAGCGGCACCTGCTAAAAAAGCAGCTCCTGCAAAAAAGGTGGTAGCACCAGCTAAGAAAGCAGCTCCTGCTAAAAAAGCGGCTCCTGCAAAAGCACCAGTTAAAGCTGCTGTTAAACCTGTAGCTAAGCCAGCTGCTCCTGCTAAAAAAGCGGTTCCTGCAAAAGCACCAGTGAAAGCTGCTGCTAAACCTGCAGTACCTGTAAAAGTAGCCGCTCCTGTAAAACCAGTTGAAAAATATGTACCACCGGCTAAGCCTGTGCCTAAAATACCAACTCCGCCTGTTAAGCCAGTTCGTAAAACTGCTGAGCCGATAAAGGATGTTAAGGTGCCAAAAATCAATGCTAAAAGCAGTGTTCCTTATCAACCGGGTTATGTACCAATGGAAAAAAGAAAGGAAGTTGAAAAGTCAACTGAGACCTTAGTAAAATATTCAGATGCTGAATTAGCAGAATTCAAAGACTTAATTACACGTAAGTTAGAATCAGCTAAAGCTGACCTTGCTTATCATAAAAGCCAAATGATGCACACTGGAGAGTTTGGTGGAGATTTTGATGACGCAAGATACATGACCATGGAAGATGGTAGTGTTAGTATGGAAAGAGAGCAATTAGCACAAAGAGCAAGCGTTTTAATCAGCTTCATTGATAAATTAGAAAAAGCATTAATGCGCATTGAAAACAAAACTTATGGTATTTGTAGAGTAACAGGTTTGTTAATTGATAAAGACCGTTTACGTATTGTACCTCATGCAACATTAAGTGTTGAGGCTAAATTAGGTAATGTAAAAAACAGTTCTGGAGAATAGTTTACAACTTCAGTTAAAAATACAAAAGCCCTGATTTTAATGTCAGGGCTTTTTTTTATGGGTTATTTCACTTCTTGCATTTCAATTAGTTTTCGGTAGTATCCATTTTCTGCAATTAAAGCATCATGATTTCCTCGCTCAACAATATTTCCTTTTTGTAGTACAATGATTTCGTCTGCGTGGCGGATGGTTGATAGTCGATGTGCAATAACAATAGAGGTTCTATTTTGCATCATATTATTTATGGCATCTTGTACTAGTTTTTCACTCTCCGTATCTAATGCCGACGTAGCTTCGTCTAAAATCAAAATTGGAGGATTTTTCAGAACGGCTCTAGCAATGGTTAATCTTTGACGCTCGCCTCCACTTAATTTACTTCCTCTATCACCAATTACAGTATTAAAGCCATCTTCTTTATTGGTAATAAAATCGTACGCATTTGCAATTTTTGCAGCCTCTATTATTTCAGCTTCCGTTGCATCGGGCTTACCTAATGCGATATTGGCAGCAATAGTATCGTTAAATAAAATGGGCTCTTGTGTTACGATGCTAATTTGTTGACGAAGGCTATTTAAACTATAGTCTTTAATATTTTTTCCATCTATTAATAAATCACCTTCACTGACATCATGAAAACGAGGCACTAAGTCGGCCAATGTACTTTTTCCAGCGCCTGAAGAACCAACCAGCGCAATGGTTTTGCCTTTTTTAATCGTTAAATTAATTTGATCCAAAATGGTCGCATCTTGATAGGAGAAAATTACATTTTTAAATTCTATCGAATCATTAAATCCTTTTAATTCAATAGGGCCCTTTTTTTCTTCAACGACAATGGGTGCTTCTAAAATTTCATTCAATCTATCAAGTGTTGCATTACCTCTATTCACATTATACACTGCTTGTGATAAAGCTTTCGAAGGGTTAATGATTTGCGAGAACAAGGCAACATATCCTATAAATGAACTTCCAGATAAAATCTCACCACTTAACACAAGCTTGCCGCCAAACCACAATACGCAACATAAAATAATGACACCTAAGGATTCTGATAACGGAGAAGCAAGATCACGTTTATTTAAAATTTTATTCTTGATTAAAAATATTTCATCAACTAAGCCAAAAAAACCTTTTTTAACTTTTGCTTCTGCATTAAATGCTTTAATGATTCTTAGACCTGTTAAAGTTTCTTCCATTTGGGTCATGATCTCACCCCATTTAATTTGCGCTTTGTTGGTATGTTTCTTTAAACTGTTACCTATTCTACCTACAATCAATCCTGCTAAAGGCAACAATACAAAAACGAATAAAGTTAATTTTACACTAATAATAAATAATACAATTACAATTCCTATGATATTTAATGGCTCTTTAATCATTCCATCTAAAGCACCGATTACTGAATTTTCTAATTCTGAAATATCATTGGAAGATCTACTTAATATATCACCTTTGCGTTGCTCTGTAAAATAACCAATAGGTAATTGTAATATTTTATTGTAAAGAAGTTTTGAATATTTTTTGGTAACCGCATTTCTGATGGGAGCTAAAAAATAAAAGGATAAATATAAAAACAGATTCTTTAACAACACCGCTACAATAATTCCAAAACAAATCCAACCTAGGGCATACTCTTTTCCATGTTGCGTAATAATATTTTGTAAAAAGCCATATACCACATCTTTAATATTACCTGAGTCATTTGTGGTATTCGTAATAGCACTAGTTAATTCGCCCTTCCCAAATATCAAATCCATAAAGGGCATTAACATACTCAAGGAAAAGAGACTAAAAATGATGGACAATGATATAAAAAGGGTGTACAGGCCCATATATGCCTTATATTCCTTGATGTAGCTAACGATTCTAAAAAATTTCTTCATATTGAAACTATTCAACAAAATAATCAGCAAAGTAACTAATTTTACACCGAATCAACGATTTTGATTATTATGGAAGAAGGTAAAAGACAGAAACAAGTAGCAGGTGCCATTCAAACTACCATGAATGATATTTTCTTAAAATTAGGACTAAATATAGTTGACGGTGGAATGGTGTCCATTTCATCAGTAAAAGTAACCCCCGATTTATTAGAGGCGCGTATATATTTAAGTTTATTTCAGGTAAACGACCAGGCTGCCTGTTTTAAGAAAATTCAGGCCCAGGCTTGGGAAATAAAAAAGAGACTAGGTGAGGAGATGAAGCATTCCTTGAGACGCATTCCAGTGTTGCATTTTTATTTAGACGACACCCTTGATTATGTTTTTAAAATGGAAGAGATTTTAAAAAATTTATAAGTGCATTTTTTATTTGCTTGGCGATATTTTAGAGGCAAGTATGCTTTTCAAGCAATCCAAATTATTGCATGGGTAAGTGTATTTGCCATTGCTATTGGAACAGCGGCGCTCATTACTATTTTAAGTGTGTCGAATGGTTTTTCAGATGTCGTGAAAGGTTTGTATGCCGATTTTTACGCTGACATAAGCATTACCCCTAAAAATGGAAAGTTTATGTCGGTGAAGGATGCTCAATATGTAAAGCTTAAAAACATACATGGCGTAAAGGCAATCAGCAAGGTCGTTGAAAGTAGAGCCTTGCTTGTTAAGGAAGGCTATCAAACTGTTGCAATTATTAAAGGGGTTGAAAATGCTTACGGCAACATTAATAAAATAAACAAATACTTAAAACGAGGCGAGTGTGCGATTGGTGATTTACAAACTCCTTTATTTATTATGGGTATTGGTGTTGAACATAAGTTGGGATTAATGCAGCAAATGATAGGCGATACCTTGCAAGTATTTGCAGTCAACAGGTCAGGAAAATCAATCACTCAAATTAATCAATTAAATAATTTAACAGCACAACAGTCTGGAACCTTTTCGGTACAACAAGAATTTGACGATCAATATGTTTTTACAAATGTGGACTTTGCACAATATCTATTTGATTTAAATCCCTTAGAAATGTCGGCAATTGAAATGTCGATTGAGGAGCAGGATGAGCAAGATATTATTAATGAAATCCAAAAAGTATTAGGTACCAATGTAGTTGTCAGCAATAGGTATCAGCAAAACATTGATTTATATCGCATCATGCAAGTTGAAAAATGGATTATTTTTTGCATCCTAGCCCTTATCATGGCAGTAGCTTCTTTTAATTTAGTTGGCGCATTAACGATGTTGGTTTTAGAAAAAGAAAAGGACATTCATGTATTAAATGCGATGGGTGCAACCCAATGGGATATTCAAAAAATATTTTTAATATTATCAGGAGTCATGGCTTTATTAGGTGCTTTCATTGGAGGCGGGATAGCGACTCTTTTTTGTTGGCTTCAGTATAAGTATCATTTTATAAAACTGGGCGGAGGGTCATTTATAATTGACTATTATCCAATACAACCCATGTTAATTGATTATATATCCATCATGTCACTTGTAATCGTCATTGCATTATTAGCAGGATGGATCCCATCACGCAAGGCAGCAGCAAAAA
>JBDKFR010000014.1:0-25767 GCA_039798645.1 Bacteroidota bacterium | reverse complement strand
AAAGAGGCATTATAAGGGTGTTCTTTTACAACTTGCTCCAACACTTGAACATCCGTATTTTGAATGTCGTCCTGGCCAGTCCAATTTTGTAATATGGTATTAATAACTGAAGATTTCATGTATTACCAGTTTGAAAAAATTTGGTTAAAAATATCGTCAGTTATATTACGTACAATATCCTCCATTAATTGTCCTTCGGCTTGATTTAAACTTAAATTAGCTGAAAAGTCAAAGTTTCTGGTTACATCAAATTCTAATTCTTTATTGTCAAGCGTCTTTTTTAATACAACATGCACCGTAACGGTTAATCGGTTAGTGGTTGCTTGTTGCGCACTAACACCCACTGTTTGTGTTGGGTCGTAGTTGGTGATGGTAGCAAATATTTGATAATGTGCATCATCACTATTGGTTCTAGTTAATTTAGTTTGTCCAATAATTTTTTGTAATAACTTATCCGTTAACAATGGAGCTAGTTGTGGATTCACATACCTTGCTTTGTTTTCAATAAATCCAATTTTCACCGTTTTCACATTATCTGGAATAACGGCATCTCTAAAACTATAAATACCGCAACCGGTTAATAAAAAAAATAAAGGCATTAATATGAATACAAAACGGTTCATTGAAAAACGTTTCATTGATATTTGAAAAGGAAAAAGAAATTGATTATTCTTCAATGTTATATTCTTTAATTTTTCGATAAAGTGTTCTTTCACTAATACCTAAATCAGTTGCAGCGTCTTTTCGACGTCCACGATGCTTTTTTAATGCCTTTAAAATTAGTTCTTTTTCTTTATCCATTATGTTTAATGACTCTTCTACTTCAAAATGCCCCTGCATGTCATTGTCAATAATTAAAGGTTGATTGTTGTTAATTTGAACAGGTAATTTTGGAGCTACTATATTACTAGCAGGAGCGTAGGTTGTATTGGCATTTGCTTCAAAAACATCCTCTTTTAGCTCATTCATCATAGTTTCTCTTGTAAAGTTATTGGCCTGACTAGCAATGGCTGGATTTTGTAATATTTCAAAGAACATTTTTTTCAATTCGTTCACGTCCTTTTTCATGTCAAAAAATAGCTTATATAATATCTCACGCTCATTTGCAAATTCACCTACTGGGGTTCCGGCAGTTACCATCGGCATATTATGTTTAGTATGGGTAGGTAAGAAGCCTGCTAGTATTTGGCCATTGATTTGATCGGTGGTACTTAAAACGGAAATTTGTTCTGCAATATTTTTAAGCTCACGCACATTTCCAGGCCAGCTGTAATTTGCTAATAAGGTTCTTGCCTCCTCGTCTAAAAAAATTGGCTTGGTCTTATATTTTTCTGCAAAATCAACAACAAATTTTCTAAATAATAAAGGGATGTCTTCTTTGCGATCTCTTAAACTAGGTACTCGAATAGGCACGGTGTTTAAACGATAATATAAGTCCTCTCTAAATTTACCTTTTTGTGTAAACTCCATTAATTCACGGTTAGTTGCTGCAATTACACGTACGTCGGTTTTTTGCACCTTAGAGGAACCAACTCTTATAAATTCACCCGTTTCTAAAACCCGTAATAATCTTGCTTGTGTCCCTAATGGCATTTCTCCAATCTCATCTAAAAATATGGTACCGCCATTAACGGTTTCAAAATAACCTTTACGACTATCCACAGCACCCGTGAAGGAGCCTTTTTCATGACCGAATAATTCTGAATCAATCGTTCCTTCGGGAATAGCACCACAGTTAACGGCTATAAATGGGTTGTGTTTGCGTGCCGATAAACTATGTATGATTTGAGAAAAAACTTCTTTTCCAACACCGGATTCTCCCACAATCAATACCGTCAAATCGGTTGCCGCAACCTGTTCAGCTGTATTCAGTGCATGGTTTAGTGATGGCGTATTGCCAATAATACTAAACCTGTTCTTTAATGATTGTAAATCCATAATTTATATTTTGTCAATTACAATAATGTAATTGTTACTTTATAATGCTTTGCCTAATAAAGTTCCTTTTGTAAAATCAGTAACCTTAACATTTACGTAGTCACCTTTCTTAAAATTGTTACCCTCTTTAGGGAATACAATTACTTTGTTTTGACTATTTCGTCCCATCCATTCTTGGTCACTTTTTTTACTATTGCCTTCAATTAAAACTTCAAATGATTTACCTACATCTCTTTTATTACTTTCATTGGAAAGTATCCATTGCACATCTACAATTTCTTGTAATCTTCTTTTCTTAACTTCTTCTGGAATGTCATCCTCATACCTTTTGGCAGCAAGGGTTCCAGGTCGCTCCGAATAAAAATACATATAGCTATAATCATAATTAGCTTCTTTCATGATGCTAATGGTATCCTGATGATCTTCCTCCGTTTCAGTGCAAAATCCGGCAATGATATCGGCTGAAATACTACACTCGGGCATGATTTCTTTAATGCGCGCTACTTTTGATAAATACCATTCACGCGTATAAGTGCGGTTCATTAATTGCAACATTCTTGTACTGCCACTTTGAACAGGTAAGTGAATGTATTTGCAAATATTATGGTACTTAGCCATAGTATATAAAACCTCATCGGTAATATCCTTAGGATGTGAAGTACTAAAACGAACACGTAAGCTAATGTCAATTTGTGCAACGTTTTCTAATAGTTGCGCAAAAGTAACCGACACATTTGTTTCAGGATTATTCCAATAGTAACTGTCAACGTTTTGTCCTAGCAAAGTAATTTCCTTGTAACCCTTTTCAAATAAATCGCGACACTCAGCAACGATGCTGAATGCGTCACGACTGCGTTCGCGTCCTCTGGTAAAAGGGACTACGCAAAAGCTACACATATTGTTACAACCACGCATAATGGAAACAAATCCACTAATTCCATTACTGTCTAAACGCACTGGTGCAATATCACCATAGGTTTCATCACGACTTAAAATTACGTTTACCGCTTTTTGACCGGTACCTGCTTCTAATATTAAATCGGGTAGGGAGCGATAGGCGTCAGGCCCAACTACAATATCTACTAATTTCTCTTCCTCTAATAATTGCGATTTTAAACGCTCCGCCATACAACCTAATATACCTACCAACAATCCAGGCTTTGCAGTTTTTAATTTTCTAAATTCAGTTAATCTTTTACGAACCGTTTGTTCTGCCTTTTCACGAACTGAACAAGTATTAACTAAGATAAGGTCAGCAATTTCAGCATTTCGGGTACTACCATAGCCATTTTGCTCAAGGATTGATGCAACTACTTCGCTATCAGCAAAATTCATAGCACATCCATAACTTTCTACATAAAAGTACTTGTCAAAAAGCTTGTGATTATTGATGGATTCAAATGCCTCACCTTGCCTTGATTCGTCATGTGTTTTTGTATCGTTTGCGTATAATTCCATGAATAGACCTATATAATTGTTGAGTCTGCAAATTTACTTAAAAAATAATTGAATGTGCCAACTTGTCATATTTTTATAGCTAATTATTTGATTATGAACTTATTATTTATGCGATATATTATACATTGCATTCAGGTAGATGCTTAACAATCAATGCCTTATAATAAAATGTATATTTGTGAAAATGAACCTGTATGAATAAATGGCTTATCCTTGTTTTCATTTGTTTTTGTTTTAATTTTTCATTTGCTCAGGACCAGGTTGTCGCAAAATTGAGAACTGAAACTTCTCGAAGCATTAAAAAAGAAAACGACACTACTTACTGGAATTGGAAAACGGGTGGCCTATATAATTTTAATTTATCACAAAGTTCATTAAGCAATTGGGCTGCTGGAGGCGATAATTTCAATATGGCTATGACTAGCTACTTTAATTATTTCGCATACTATCAAAAACCAAGGCATAACTGGGATAACAATATCGATGTGAACTTAGGCTATATGCAATCAACTAGCTTAGGCGGGCGTAAAAATGACGATCGACTTGATTTATTGAGTAAGTATGGATATAAAATTGATTCAACTGGTCAAATGTATTTATCCGCCTTATTTAATTTTCGTTCTCAGTTTTTTGATGGTTATAGTTTTAATGGGTCATCCGCCAACTTTATTTCTAGTTTTTTATCGCCAGCATATTTAGTATTATCAGCAGGGGTTGATTATAAGCCTAGTGATAGGTTGTCTATTTTCTTTTCACCCTTAACGTCAAGAAGCACCATTGTATTGAATAATAAATTAGCTGCATTAGGGAAATATGGTGTAGATACAGGTAGAAATATTATTAGAGAAACGGGTTTGTTTGTTACCATCAATTACAATCAAAATATAACCCCCAATATTACCTATAAAGGGAGAGCCGATTTCTTTTCGAATTATTATCAAAAGCCGGAGAACGTAAATTTTTACATGACCAATTTGTTCACCTTCAAAATACAAAAAAACTTTTCAGCTACTTATAGTTTAGATATGATGTATGATGATAGAATTAGAATTTTCGGACCCAATAAAACATCACCCGGATTACAGTTGAAGAGCATAATAGGCATTGGGTATGCAAAGCCAATACAAGGTAAAAAAATTGTTATAAAGCCAAAGATGGTGGCAGAAAATGTACAATCTGCAAATCAGTCAAATCAATAAAGCGCGCTAAGATTTATTAAACAGCGTCTCGCTAAAATTTACTTAGTAATTATTATTTTAATAGTTTAATCAATAGCTATTAAACTACTATCTTATGCTTTAGCCTTAAGGGTATTTTTTATCTTATGCGCTTTGTAGGTAAGGTCTTGGTAGTCGTCACTTATAATGGTAACGTGACCCATTTTTCGACCAGGCTTCGTTTTTCTCTTTCCGTATAAATGAACAAAAACGTTTTCCATTTTTAATACTTCGTCCAATCCTTCATATATCACATCGCCTTCAAAACCAATGGCGCCAATGATGTTCACAATGGCTGACGGCATAATATCTTTCGGATTACCTAAAGGATAATTTAACAATATGCGCCATAACATATCATATTGACTGCTGTAATTTGCTTCTATAGAATGATGGCCGCTATTGTGCACACGTGGTGCAGTTTCATTAACCCAAACATCATCATTTTCATCAATAAATAATTCTACGGCAAAAAGACCAGGACTTTTTAAATGATTGACAATTTTAAGCGCAATAGCTTCTGCTTTCCACAATTGTTTTTCATTCAATTTAGCTGGACTTAATTGGTAATCCAATAAATTATATACTTGATCAAATATCATTTCCGCAGGAGGGAAAGTAATGGTTTCACCTTTAGGGTTCATGCCAACAATTAACGCAAGCTCCTTTTTAATATTTATTTTTTTCTCTAATACAGAAGGGGCATTAAATCCAAGTGCTATTTCGCTTTCACTGTTTATTACTTGAACGCCTTTGCCATCATAACCACCTTCGCCTAATTTATGAACTGCTGGAAAAAAGTTCGTATAATTTGACAAGTCCGACTGCGTTTGTGTAACATGAAAACTGGAACTCGGAATTTCATTCTCAGCGTAAAATTGTTTTTGAAGAATTTTGTTTTTAATGATTCTTATAGCCGATGGAGTAGGGTAAACCTTTACACCTTCTTTTTCTAGTTGCTCCAAAGCTTCTACATTGACAGCTTCAATTTCAATGGTTAAAGCGTCCAAATGCTTGCCAAAATTGTATACGGCATCATAATCATTAATATTGCCTTTTTCAAAATGGTGGCATAAATGAGCAGCTGGACATTCCGCATCGTTTTCTAATACATAAGTAGTTACATCATAGTTGGCGGCTGCTTGTAATAACATCCTTCCTAATTGGCCTCCTCCTAAAATACCTACCTTCATAATGTTCCTATTTATTTTGTCAAAGATAAGGCGAAAAGCAACTAAATTTGTAAAGATCAATTTAAACTATATGCCGGCACCTGTAATAATTTCTGTTAAAAACTTAGTGAAGTCCTATGGCGATTTTGCGGCCGTTAAAGGAATTAGTTTTGAGGTTTATGAAGGTGAAATTTTTGGACTATTGGGACCCAATGGAGCAGGCAAATCAACAACATTAGAAATTATTGAAACACTTAGGCAAAAAACAAGTGGTGAAGTATTGGTCAATGGATTTGATTTAGATAAAAATCCTGAGGAAATTAAAAAAATCATCGGGGTACAATTACAAACATCAGGATTCTATCCAAACCTTAATTTAACGGAGTTAATTCATTTATTTATTGGCTTATATCAAAGTGAAACGGATCCCATTGCTTTGTTAAAAAAAGTAAATTTAGAAGACAAGGCTAAATCAAAATTCAAAGAATTAAGTGGGGGGCAAAAACAAAGATTTTCAATAGCCACCACGTTAATCAATAAACCTAAGATTATTTTTTTAGATGAACCTACAACTGGTTTAGATCCTCAAGCACGTCGAAATTTGTGGGATTTGATAAAAGAAATAAGGGACAATGGGACAACCGTAATTATTACTACGCATTATATGGATGAGGCCGAAATTTTATGCGATCGTGTAGCCATTGTTGATAGCGGGGAAGTAATTGCTATCAATACGCCTAATGAATTAATTGACAATTTAGTGGCCACAGGTTTTGAAAAAGAAAAGGAAGTGAAAAAGGCTAATCTGGAAGACGTATTTATTAATTTGACAGGAAAGGAATGGAGAGCAGAAATTTAAATTATTAGATTATAAACAATAAAATACTAGTACATAAAACGAATAAATATATGACACCAGACCCACGATATCCAATTGGCAAATATCAATTAATGCCATATAGTGAAGAAACAAAAAATAAATGGATTCAGGATTTGAGACATGCTCCATCCGATGTTGAGCATGCCATTTTGAACTTAGACAAAGCACAATTAGACACACCTTATCGTGAAGGTGGTTGGACAGTGAATCAAGTAGTGCATCATTTGGCAGATAGTCATATGAATGCTTTTATTCGTTTTAAATTAGCTTTAACGGAGGATGTTCCAACTATAAAGCCTTATGATGAAAATGCTTGGGTCTTAACTGCTGATGTTGCTGAAACACCATTGAATTATTCTGTTACTTTATTGCATGCATTACATGAGCGTTGGGCTAATTTATTTGCAAGTTTAACGCCTGAACAATGGCAAAGAAAATTATTTCATCCTGTAAGAAACGCCGAAGTAAGTATTTGGGACATGTTTGCTATTTATGCTTGGCATGGACAACATCATGTGGCGCATATTAAAACATTAAGAGAACAAAAGGGGTGGTAGTACTTTATAGTATTAAATAATTATCTAAGAAACCAAGTTTCTATTTACCTCTGCTACTAAAAATACACTGCCAATCACCAAAATTAAATCTTGGGGGTTGGCATTTTTGTTTGCTACGGCAATGGCTAAATTTACATTTTCATAACATTCACCTACTAGACCTAAACTATTTCCTTTTTCTGATAAATCAGCGCAGGAAAGTGCTCTTGGAATATGAGACTGTGTGAAATAATAGGTAGCTTTTTTAGGTAACAATTTTAATACAGCTTCCACGTCTTTGTCTTTTACCATGCCGGTAATGATATGCAATTCGTTATAGTGCAAAGTAGCAAGCTGATCTATTAATGCTTTTACCCCATGTTCGTTATGGGCAACATCCAATATGATTTTAGGATTATTTTGAATACATTCCCAACGACCCATTAATCCGGTATTTTTTTTAACGTTTAACAACGCTTTATTTACCTGCTTTGCATTTATTTTCCAACCCATGGTAGCAAGTAACTGGGTAGCCACTAAAACACCTTTCAAATTTTTTTGCTGGTACTTGCCCGGCAAATCACAATTCACCGTAAATGTTTTTTGAAATAAAGGGGCGTCAAGTAAATGAATAAGTGGTTGATGGAATTCAAATAAGGAGCTTGCCCAATTATGCTGAAACGATTTGAATGTTAAAAATTCTTCCGCAAAATAAATAAGGGCATTTTCTTGTTTTGCTTTTTGTTCAAATACTAATTTTGTTTCCTGTATAACTTCACTAATCACCACTGGCGTTTCGCCTTTAATGATACCTGCTTTTTCACCAGCAATTGCCGGGAGGGTATTGCCAAGCAATGCCATATGATCCCAGCCAATATTAGTGATAATGGATAACTCAGGTTGAATAACATTGGTGCTATCTAATCGGCCTCCCAAACCTGTTTCAATAATGGCGATATCACATTTTTCTTGTGCGAAATATTCAAATGCCATGCCAACAGTAATCTCAAAAAAACTTGGTTCAATTTCCTCAATCAAATCTTTCATTCGATTGGTGAATGCAGTCACAAATTCCTTGGTGCACATTTCTCCATTTACTTTAATGCGCTCTCTGAAATCATATAAGTGTGGGGAGGTATATAATCCTGTTTTGTAACCTGCTTCTTGAAAAATACTAGCCAACATATGACTAGTGGATCCCTTTCCATTAGTTCCTGCAACATGAATAGTCTTGAATTTATCTTGAGGCTTCCCTAAAAAATCACAAATAGCAATTGTATTGGTTAAATCATTTTTTATGGCTGCAGCACCAATACGGCTAAACATTGGTAAACGACTATATAAGTAGTCAATGGTTTGTTGATAAGCCATGAAAAGTGATTAAGCTAATGTTTATATACTTATTGAATTAATTACTGAACCTCAAATTTAAATTTCACAGTCACGGTTGAACTATGATCACTTACATTAAAATTGATTTTTGTTAAATATTCAATAATTGCTTTTTTATACTTAGCGTCGTTCGAGGAAGAACCTTTTGCAATTTGAACAAAACGACCAATTCCACTTGGACTTACTTCAATTTCAGCATAAATAGTGGCGGCTTCCACATCGCCATTAAATGAATATACTTTAGTTACTTGGCGATCACCTTTTGTCACAAATGGACCACCTGTTCCTTGATATGATTTACCATTAATGCTACCATTCGCAACACCTTGGTCACCTTTACCACCCGCAATGCCTTGATCCTTGACATTATTATAACTGTCCTGATTATTTCCACCTTTGCCATTACCTCCTGCATATTTACCCATCATCGCTTTTGGTTTTGGTGTAGGGGGAACGGGAGTAGATTTAATATTTTTTTTAGCTTTTGATGATCTTATGGCTTCGTCATTTTCATCATTACTAGCACTTGCGTTAACTTTTAATGCATTTGGAGCAGTTGATGCTTTTGTTTGTTTGCTTGCACCAACCTCGGGTGCTGGGGCGTCCTTACTCATTGGAGGTATATCACCTAAGCCGGTTTCACTATTCCCTAAATTAACTTCCATGTAACTTGGTTCCGGTGGAGTAATGATAGGTGGCGTTTGATTCCATTGCAATACAATAAATAATGCTGCAAGTACAATACAAATGAGTAAGGTATAAACACTTGCCTTTATATTTTTTTGTTGCTCGAAATTTAATTGCATACAATAAAATTAATGTAAAAATACATCATAACCCAATCTGCAAAGTGTTCCTATGATAACAATTAAAAATAGGGTTCTTATAAATTTATTGCCTTTTGCTAATGCTAATCTAGATCCCACCATGCCTCCAATTGCATTGCAAATAGCCATTGGGAAAGCAATATGCCAAAGGATAGCGCCTTTTAAAGTAAACAATACGATAGAACCTAAATTCGTCGCCAAATTAACCACTTTAGCATGCGCATTAGCTTGTAAAAAATCAAATCCGAGAAAGGTAATAAACGCAAGAACCAATAAGCTGCCAGCTCCTGGCCCAATAAAGCCATCATAAAACCCCAATCCAAAACATATTATCGCTGCTTTATACCAAGGAAATGTTAAAGTTTCGTTTTTTGATGTTTGACCAAAGTCTTTTTTAGTGTATGTATAAATGGCGATGCCTGCCAATACAAATAATATGACGGGCTTCATGAATTGATTACTCACTTTTGTTAAGCAAAGGGAACCGGTAAAGGATGCCGTAAAAGCGATACTTGTAAATAATAAAAGCCTTGCAAAAGGAATTTTAATTTTTTTTAAAAAAGTACGAGCAGCAAAAAAAGTGCCTGCAAAGGATGGGATTTTTAATGATCCAATAACCTGTGCTACTGAATTATTAGGAAGTAAAATTAAACCAGCCGGTGTTTGTATCAATCCGCCACCTCCAACAATAGCATCCACCAGGCCTGCAAAAAATGCAATAAAACAAAGTATAATAATAGTAGTCGTCATTTAATTTTGTTGAGTAGTGACTGGCTTTATTGGGGTAGGCCAAGTATTAATAACGATACCAGAAATAATTATAATGCCGCTAATAATTTGTGCTTGGTTGAAGCTTTCATTTAAAAATAAAACGGCTTCAAATGAACTAAGTATTGGACCTAATGTCAAAAACAAGGAAGCCTTACCTGCACCAATTTTTTGAATTGCGTTATTCCAAATTAAGTAGGAGATAGTTGAATTGCCAATACCTATATATAATACGACCCATAATAAATGTGTATTATAAACTACGGGTTGAACGTAATTCATTTCATACAAAGCGCCAGGTAATAATAGGGTAGCTCCAATGATAAATAAACACAATAAGAAACTGTTATTTGAAATGCCAACCGGTTTCTTTTTTACAAATACATTATAAGAACCAAAACATACGCCTGCGGCAATCATCCATAAATCTCCTTTGCCAAATTGAAAGCTTAAAATATTATTAATGTCGCCTTTAGTCAATAAGTAGAGTGTGCCTATAATACATAATAAAATTCCTGAAATATTTTTCCAATGTAATTTTTCATTTACCAGCCAGGCGCCTAATAGTGCTGCCACGATTGGGTTTACAGTGGAGCCAAATAAAGCCATATTTATGGCGGTTGCATAATGACCTGCAGAATAAATTAAGGTATTGTAAACAGTAAAACCAATTAGGCCCATTAAAAAAAAGTACATTTTATTTTGCTTGAAAATGGGCCATTCTGCTTTTAAATTTTGAATAGCAAATGGGAACATTGTAATGGTGGCAATTGTCCACCTGAATAATGCAATGCTCATGGGGCCTGCTAAGTGAATAGCATATCTTGAAACAATAAAATTACCTGACCAAATAATGGTGGAGCAAATAGCAAGTAACGCACCTATTTGATTATTTCTTCTCAATGGTGCGCAAAATTTTGTGTAAAGTCGCCTTTGATTCTTTCAATTGGAGGATTAAAATAGCCGAACTTTAAATCAGGGAATTCTTCTTGAATCAATTCCATCATTTGTTTGATACCCATGATTTCTTCTGATTCTGTGAAACCAATTTTACCTAAATACCAGTCAGGATCAATATTAAAATTTCTCCATTGAATCATTTTAAGTCCTGTGTCTTTTATTAATTTTCTTAATGCCTCATATTCTTCAACGCTATCGGTCATTCCCGGAAATACAAAATAGTTAATGCTTGTCCATTTTCCAGCAGCCGACATTACACGAATGCTTTCTTTAATATCTGCAAAAGTGTAATTGTTGGGTCGGTAATATGCATTGTAAATATGTTCACGCGCCGAGTTCATACTTACGCGAATACTATCCAAACCAACTGCAGCTAATTCAGCCACCGCTTTTGGATTTGAACCGTTGGAGTTAATGTTAATGGATCCTTTATCGGTATGTTTTCTGATTTCAATAATTGACTCTTTGATCGTCTCCCACATTAATAAGGGTTCACCTTCGCAACCTTGTCCAAAACTAATAATAGGAAAAGGGGCACTCATTAAATGCGGTACCGTATATTCAACAACTTCGGCAGCAGTAGGTTTAAATGTTAAACGATCCTGTGTTGAAATAATTTCCTCCTCCTGTGGTTGGAATGAAATACATCCAATGCAATTGGCATTACAAGCAGGTGAAATGGGGATAGGACATTCCCAACGGCCCATTGCTAAGTTACGTGCAGCAGGACATGTATAGGTTTGACAGCAGTTTTCCATTAAATGTTTCACCAGTCGATTTTGACTATATAATGAAAGTAATTTTTGGGTACCGGCATCAATGGTGTCTTGATCATATCCTTCACAATCTTGTCTAATGTCTTTTTCAATTCGTACCGCAGGAACATAATTTTTTCCATCCAACCAACCCACGGCAGTGTAACAAAATAGGGGTAATGTAGGCGCATCGGCATCCAAGGTTTCATATGCTGATACATATAAACCCGTATGCGCAGGTGGAATAAATGCAGCCACTGCCCAACCTAACTCACAAAGGCGCATTTCACCTGTTTCTACATCAATTCCAATACCACGACGGCCAGGTAATTCATACAAATTTCCTCCCTCAGGAAGTTCCATCCAGTCTTCAACGGGAATGGGATAGGCATCCCAACCAGCGCGACCTGCAGTATATAAACTAGTGTCCTCAAAAATCTGACCTTCACCATCAGAGTATAATAAATAAGGGGAGCTTGTAATTGACATGGAGTAAAGGTAGTATTTAGCTTTAAAAAGAGGTTAATTTGAGTGTTATTGCTTTATTGTTTAGCTAATTCGTTTGCTTTTGCAATATGTTCTGCACAAAATTCATTGAATTCATTCGTAACAGTCACACTCACGGGTTCATTGATGTCTTTTTGGATTAATTTATTGTTCTTAAAATCAATCGTAATGACATCATCCTTAATGATTGCATTTTGAACAGCAATCCAAGGAAAGTATTTTTTAGGGAAAGTGTTTATGACCATTCCGGTTGGATCAAATGCCATTTCGTATGGGAATTTAACCTGACGTTCAAATAAGGCGGCAATTAAATAAATGCCAGCAATTAATAGGGCATTAGGCATCAAAAACCAACCCCAGCTGGCAAATAACAAGCCTAAACGGTAATAAGGGACACCTCCACGTTTTTTTTGAAATATGCAAAAAATCCACCAACATACCACCGAGCTCATAACAGCTATGATTAAAGCTGGTTGTGGAAATAAGCCTTTATAAATGCCAAAGGAGAAGCCTAAAATGCCTAATAAATACATAAATTGGCTGATACGATCAACGTTTTTATAATCAGGGCTTTTACATACTATGATATAATCAAAAATGCGCATAAAATGTATTTATGAGAATGGTAAATTTTAGTGCAATTTAAGCTCATTTGGTTAACTTTGCGTCATGAAGAAAACCCATATTATTTTATTAGTATTAATTGCCTTTGCAATAGTTGTGTTAATCAGCTATACCGGCGATTTAAGTAGTTATGAAACGATAGGATCAGCGAAGCAAAAACAAGGCAAGTTTTTGAATCTAATTGTGAAAATGGATAAATCAGTTCCTGTCCAATATGATCCTGTTAAAGATCCTAATTTATTAAAGTTTGGAGTGCAGGATAGTTTGGGTGGAAAAATCAATGTGGTATTTCATAATACCATGCCAACAGATATGGAAAAATCAGAAAGACTTGTTTTAAAAGGAAAAGTGCAAGGTGATGTTTTTGAATGTTCAGCTATAGTGCTAAAATGTCCTTCAAAATATAAGGACAACCCGAATGCGAATCAGGAACAACCTGTAACATTCACAAATTAATTTTTACAATTTAATGGATACATCTACAAATGCGGCAGCAGTGCAATTTATTGGCGAACATTTATTGCCTGGTCAATTAGGATATTTTTTAACCATACTTTCATTAGTGGCTTCTTTGGTTGCCACTTTTAGTTTTGCGAAAGCTTTTTATGCAAAAGAAATAAGCGTACAAAATGATTGGAAGAAATTAGCGAACATCGCTTTTATCATTGAATCCATTGCTGTATTTAGTTGTTTTGTTATTTTATTTTATGTGATTTCAAATCATATGTTTGAATACAAGTATTCTTACATGCACAGCGATAAAAATTTGCCAGCCGAATATTTGTTGAGTTGTTTTTGGGAAGGTCAAGAAGGTAGTTTTTTGCTTTGGAGTTTTTGGCATTGTGTATTGGGGTTATTTGTTATTGCTAAATCAAAAAAGTGGAAGCAGGAATCTTATGGCGTTATGCTTACATTAAGTTTCACTCAATTTTGTTTAGCAACCATGGTGGTAGGATTATATGTGTTTGGATATAAAATTGGAAGTAGCCCTTTTAATTTATTACGTGATGAAATGAATTGGCCAATTTTGGCAAGACCTGATTATTTACAATTAATTAAAGACGGAACGGGTTTAAATACACTCTTACAAAATTATTGGATGGTTATTCATCCGCCCATTTTGTTCTTGGGATTTGCTTCTACCACAATTCCATTTGGATTTGCAGTTGCAGGCTTATTGAAAAAGGATAATAATTGGATGACAAATGCTTTGCCTTGGGCAACTTTTTCAGCAGGTATTTTAGGACTTGGTATTATGATGGGTGCAGCATGGGCTTATGAGAGTTTAACCTTTGGTGGTTATTGGGCTTGGGATCCAGTTGAAAATGCTTCTTTAGTGCCTTGGCTTGTTTTGGTGTCAGCAATTCATACTGCTTTAATTTATCGAAAAACAGGAACTGGATTACGCGTTACCTATTTATTTTTCGGGCTTAGTTTTTTATTCGTTATCTATTCTACTTTTTTAACACGTAGCGGAATTTTAGGGGATACCTCGGTACATGCTTTCACTGACCTTGGAATGAATGCACAATTATTATCTTTCTTACTTGTGTTGGTATTGCCATTTTTCGTTTTATATTTTAGTAGATACAAATTCATGGCTGATCCAGTTAAGGAGGATGCTGTTGATAGTAGAGAATTTTGGATGTTGGTTGGTTCCTTAGTTTTATTTTTATCTGCTATGGTAATTATTGCCATCACTTCGATTCCAGTTTTTAATAAAATATTCGGCACTAATATTGCTCCACCCGAGGATCCAGCTTTTGCACACAATCAAGTCCAAGTGTTTGTTGCCATCATCATTGGGTTCCTAACCGCTATTGGACAATATTTAAAATATAAAGGCGGCGCTGCTAAAGGAAGTTTGTTTAAAAATATGCGTCTTACTTTAATGATTACTGCTTTAATAAGTGCAGTGATTTTTATTTTTGTTGGCATAGCCTTTAATGAAAAAGGCATTGGATTTTTAGCTGCTCTATATGTAGCAACGGTTTCATCGGTTTATTCAATTGTAGCAAATGCACATTATTGGGTAGTCATTTTAAAACTAAAGTTTAAATCAGCAGGTGCAAGTATAGGCCATATTGGTTTTGGTATGGTTTTGCTTGGTATTGTTTTGTCGTCCTCCAATAAAACAGTGTTGAGTTGGAATACAACCGGAATTAATGTGATACAAAACGACCCTAACAAAAAGAATCCTGCAGGTAATCCTATGGAAAACATTACTTTGTTTGAAGGAGTGAATACCGATATGGGTAAGTACATGGTTACTTATGTTAGAGACACGATTGATAACTTAGATAAAAAGTTTTTTGAATTAAAGTTTGTTGAAAAGGGGGCTAGCAAATCACTTAAAGATTCATTTTATTTATATCCTGATGTGTTAAAAAATAATAAAGGAATGGAAGGATTTTCTGCAAACCCTTCATCAAAACATTATTGGAACAAAGACATTTTCGTATATGTTACATCATTTCAGGATCATAAGGACGAGGATACTGTTTCCTTTAAATCCAATCAAATCAAAATTGGAGACTCGGTTTTTTATAGCAATGGTTATGTAAAATTGGAGAACGTATTAGTGAATCCAAACCCCAATAGAGGCGCTGGTGTAAATGAATTGGTTTTACAAATGGCAGTGCATAGTGTTACAGGATTAAAATATGAAGCAACCCCCACAATAAGACTAGAAGGGATGAATATGGAAATGATTCCTGATACGATTAAAGCGCAAAATTTGATTCTTAATTTTAATAAAGTCGTTGACCAAACCAAGGGGATATTAGAAATTGGCGTAAAGGAATCTTCTTCACTTTCAAATTTAATTACCTTAAAAGCCTATGAATTTCCATTCATTAATATACTATGGTTAGGAGTTATTGTAATGACCTTGGGCTTTATGATCAGCTCATGGGCTAGGATTAAAATGAATAATACCAAGTAATTTTAATAAAATCATAGGATTTCATAAAGGTTACTTTTTGTAAATTAGCGTATCAAGGTTAAGTATATCATCATGAAAGGCGTTTTATCTATATTACCATTTACATTAATAATGCTTTTTGTTCAACAAGCTAATGGACAAAATAGTACTTATGATACAATGCGAGTGGAGGCTTTTATAACGCCCGAGGGTGATACAATACCACAGTCATGGCTTCCTACTGTTGAGGTTAATTCGGTAATGACGGCCCAACAAAAACTAAACATGCAAAATTGGACCCGTTTACGTAATGCAGTTTATGTAACGTATCCTTATGCATTAAGAGCTAGTGTTATTATCAATGAAGTCAATGGACAATTAGTAAATATTAAAGACGAGAAACAAAGAAAAGCGATCATTAAATTAAGGGAAAAAGATCTAAAGCGCGACTTTGCCGACAAAGTAACTAGTTTGTCTGTTTATCAGGGCAAAGTGCTTATGAAATTAATTAAGCGTGAGACTGGAAATAATTGCTACGAACTAATAAAAGAATATAAAGGTGGTTTTAATGCAGGCTTATGGCAAACGGTTGCCTTTTTATTTGGAAGCAATTTAAAGCAGCCTTATAATCCAGTAGGCGAGGACCAAGAAATTGAAAAGTTCGTTCGAGAGGTTCGTAAGCTATATGGCTTAAGAGGTTAAATACCAATTTAGGTAGGTTTTTGAGGTAGGTTTTTGTACCTTTACGCGAATAGCGTTTATTATTATGAGTGAAGAAAAAAGTCTGAATTTTATTGAAGAAATTATATCCCAGGATTTAGCTGCAGGGAAATATAAATCTATTTTAACAAGGTTCCCTCCTGAACCCAATGGATATTTACATATTGGTCACGCGAAAAGTATTTGTTTGAATTTTGGCTTAGCCAAAAGTTTTGGAGGCGCAACTAATTTACGTTTTGATGACACCAACCCAGCAAAGGAAGATATTGAGTATGTTGATAGCATTAAAGAGGATGTTAAATGGTTGGGTTTTGAATGGGTTAAGGAGTGTTATGCATCGGATTATTTTGATCAGCTTTATAGTTTTGCGGTTCAATTAATTGAAAAAGGATTAGCCTACGTTGATGATAGTAGTGCTGAAGAAATTGCACAGCAAAAAGGTACTCCAACGGTACCTGGTACAGGAAATGCATTTAGAAATAGAAGCATCGCTGAAAACTTGGAATTATTTGCAGGAATGAAAGCGGGTAAGTATGCCGACGGTGAAAAAGTATTGCGTGCTAAAATTGATTTAGCAAGTCCAAATATGCATATGCGCGATCCATTATTGTATCGTATTAAACGTGCTCATCATCATAGAACTGGTGATGCTTGGTGTATTTATCCAATGTATGATTTTGCGCATGGACAAAGTGATTCTATTGAAAATATAACACACTCTGTATGTACTTTGGAATTTATTCCTCATAGAGCATTGTATGATTGGTGTATTGAACAATTAGGTATTTATCCTTCACATCAATATGAGTTTGCGCGTTTAAACATGACTTATACGGTGATGAGTAAACGTAAATTATTGCAATTAGTGGAGGAGGGACATGTTGAAAGTTGGGACGATCCTCGTATGCCTACTATTAGTGGTATGCGCCGTCGTGGTTATACCCCTGAAAGTATTCGTGATTTTTGTGAGAGAATTGGTATAGCGAAAAGAGAAAATATCATTGATTTTAGTTTGTTAGAATTTTGTGTTCGTGAACATTTAAATAAGGTTGCACAAAGAAGAATGGTGGTAACCAATCCAATAAAATTAGTGATTACTAATTTTGAAAAGGGAGAGGAAATTTTACATTCTGAAAACAATCCCGAGGATCCAAATGGGGGAACACGTGATGTGCCATTTAGCAATGAGCTATGGATTGAGCGAGAGGATTTTATGGAAGAGCCCACAAAAAAATATTTTAGATTAGGACCAGGCTTATCGGTTAGATTAAAGAGTGCTTATATTGTTACTTGTGAAAGTTTTGAAAAAGATGAAGCAGGTAATATTACTAAAGTTTTTGCTTCTTATAATCCTGATAGCAAATCAGGTCAAGATACTAGTGGCATTCATGTAAAAGGAACATTACACTGGGTGAGTGCTAAACATGCAGTGCCTGTTACATTAAATGAATATGATCGTTTATTTAGCGTTGAAGATTTGTCAAGTGCCGATGGTGATTTTAAGGACTACATTAATCCTAATTCATTAAATGCTGTTAAGGCATTTGCGGAACCTGCATTAATAAATGATACATTGGATGCAAGATTTCAATTTTTAAGAAAAGGATATTTTTATCAGGATAAGAATAGCACAAAGGATAATTTAATTTTTAATCGAACAGTAGGTTTAAAGGATGCATGGGCTAAGGAGCAAAAAAAATAGTTAATGCACCTGATAAATTTCTTATTTGAACTGCCACTATGCTACATATAGAAACATTTAAAGCCTATTGGGATAAACAGTTTCCGGATGTTCGATTACGTCGCAGTCATTTTTTATTAGCAGTAAGTGGAGGAGTGGATAGTATTGTACTAGCACATTTAATGCATGCCGTAAAAGCGAAGTGTACCATTGCGCATGTTAATTTTCAATTAAGGGGAGCCGAAAGTGTGAGAGATGAAAAGTTTGTTGAAAGCTTTGCCGCTCAATACCAAATACCGTATAAAGTATTTCATAGTGATACCAATGAATATGCGCAAAAGCATAAAATAGCCATTCAGCAAGCAGCTCGTGAAATTAGGTATACGTGGTTTGAAGCATTGATGAAGGAAATTGATAAAAAGGAACTTGAAATGGGATTAGAGGAGCAAAATAACGCTTCAAATCCTAAGCCAAATCCTAAACCAGTTGTTTTACTAACTGCGCATCATGAAAATGATAATGTAGAAACTATTTTAATGCAATTATTTAGGGGGACAGGTATACATGGGTTAACTGGAATTCCTGCTAGGCGCAATGATCAATTAAATTTGGCAAGACCTTTATTAGCATTTAGCAAGGCTGAAATTATTGAATATGCTCAATTAAATGGTTTATCCTATGTTGAAGATAGTAGCAATGAAAAGGATGATTATACCAGAAATTTTATCAGGAACACCTTATTGCCTCAAATGGGAACTATTTTCCCAAAAGTGAGTGAAAATATTATTTCAACTTCAAAACATATTAAAGAAGCTGAACAAATTGTAAACAGTGCAGTAGCAGCTTTTTGGAAAAAAGGTTTGAAAATAAAAAAAGGAATATTAACCCTTCCAGTTGCCTACTGGAATAAGGTAATTAATAATGATACCTATACTTATTTGTTGATCATAAAATATGGGTTTACACAAAATCAAATTGAAGAGGTTTATAAATTATTAAATGCAAAGCAAGGAGCTCATATTGATTCTGCTTCACATCAACTTATAAAATGGAATGATGAAATTTTGATTGTCCATAAAGTAGCAGAAAAAGAATATATTCCTATTACTGAAAATAGTTTTCTGAATAATGATTTATCTAATACAGGGGTGGGTGAAAAAGCTAAAATTCATACTTTACACGGAAGTTTAAGCTTTGAATACTTGACAAATGATCCTACTTTAAATATGGAGGCAAATACTAAATTTGCCTATTTGGATGCTGACAAAATTGAATGGCCTTTGCTATTTAGAACCTGGGAATTGACAGATTATTTTTACCCTTTAGGTTTGCGTAAGAAAAAGAAGTTAAACCATTTTTTATCGTCGCTGAAGTTGAATCCAGCGGACAAATCAAAAATCTCAGTTCTTTATGCTGGTGACCGATTGATATGGGTTGTAGGCCATAGAATTGATGATAGGTTTAAAATCACCAATAGTACCCAAAAAGTACTGAAAATCATTTGGCAATAATTCATTAGAAAGGGGTCTAATCCCGTGTTATTTTGATATTTTTATACATTAACAATCGTATAAGAATATAAATTAATGTATTCATCTTTTCTTAATAAAGCCCTTATATTAAACATTGTGTGTTTGATAATTTCGCATGCAATTTTTGGGCAGGACTTTTCAAATAAAGGAAAAGATTTTTGGGTGGGTTATGGAAGTCATGTTTCTATGTATAATGTGAATGGCGATGCGAATACAACAACCGGGGGTTCTCAAAACATGGTTTTATATTTTACTTCCGATCATGATGCCAATGTCAAGGTTGAAATTCCATCCTTGGGTTATTCAAAAACATATACCATAACAGCCAATAGTGTGACAGTATCTGATCCGATGCCAAAACTCCTTTCGCAGGATGCTAGAATTACGGAGGAAGGCAAGTCAGATAAAGGAATACATATCACATCCGATTTTGCTATCATCGCCTATGCGCATATTTATGATGGAAGTGTATCAGGTGCTACACTTTTATTACCAACTAATACCTTAGGTCGTTCCTATTATTCAATCAATTATAAGCAGATTTCAAATACTCCAAATTCATATTCCTATGCATATGTGATTGCTACTGAGGATTCTACTAATATTGAAATAACCCCTAGTACAAATACTAAATTCAATAATGCAGGGGATGTTATTCGGGTTACTTTAAATAAAGGACAGATTTATAATATTTTTGGTAGAGAAATTTCAAGAAGTAATAACGCATCAACTGGTGAGGATTTAACAGGTACTTTGATTCGATCTGTTGCAACAGCCACAAGTACTTGTAAAAGAATTGCTGTTTTTTCTGGTTCAGGTAAAATTAGCATTTTTGACAACAATGCAAGAACCGCCGATAATTATATTCAACAAGCTTTACCTGCAAATGCTTGGGGAAAAAAATATTTGACGGTACCTACTGCTAAAATGGCGAATAATATTTTTAGAATTGCGGTAAGTGATCCTAATGCAGTGGTTAAATTAAATGGAAATATATTAGCAACATCAGGCTTAATTAATAATTTTTATTATGAGTTTAATTCATTTGATGCGAATTCTATTGAGTCGAATGTACCTATAATGGTCGCACAGTATATTACTACATCAGGAAGTTATGGTAATATTAATAACGGCAATGGTGACCCAGAGATGATTTATTTAAGTCCTATAGAGCAAACAATAAATAAAGTAACCATTAATTCAACATCCAACGCTAGAATTGTTGATACTTTACACTTTGTAAATATTGTTCTACCCAAAAATGGAGCATCGTCCTTACTCATTGATGGAAAGGCACCCTCTAATCCAATTGTGCATCCTGGTGACCCAAACTATGTTTATTATCAAGCTGCATTAAAATCGGGCGCCCATACCATTATAGCCGATTCTGGCTTTAATGCTTTTGCTTACGGATATGGAAGTGCTGAGTCATATGGATATAATGCGGGAACGAATGTTACAGATTTATACCAACGGTTAACCGTTAATAATCAGTTTGGAACAGTGAAGTTGCCGGCCACTTGTAGAGGAACCCCTTTTAAAGTATCTATTACTTTACCATATCAACCCTTATCACTTGCTTGGAATATTCCTAAGTATCCCAATATTCCTATTAATAATGCACCTGCTTATGATTCAACTTATCAAATAAATGGTAAGTCCATTTATAGGTATTCCTTAAATACATTTTTAGTTTATGATAGTGTAGGGACTTATAATATACAAATAAAAGTGTTTAATCCTACGGGTGACGGATGTAGTGGTGAGCAAACTATTGACTTTGATTTAGTCGTGTACAGTCCCCCAAAAGCAGCTTTTCAAATTAATACAAGTCATTGTTTAGGGGATAGTATTTTGTTCACTGATAATACTTTAGTAACTGAAAATGATCGAAAATTAATTTCATTTAATTGGAAGGTTGATAATGGCTCTTATATGGATGCAAAAAAATTAGCAATCCTAGCAAATAAAGCAGGCGTAATTCCTTTTAATTATTATGTTATAACGGATATTGGATGTTTAAGCGATACGATCACCTCCAATTTTATCATTGATAGTATTCCCAAAGTTGATTATGTGGCACAGCAAATAAAATGTTTAGGGAAAGATATTGTATTCAAAGACAGTTCCTTTGCCAGAAATGGATCACAATTATTGAATTGGGTCTGGAATTATGGGGATAATACTGCAAAAGATAGTTTGTTAACGAATGCATCCGTTACACATAAATTTGATGCTGCTAAAAGTTATAATGTTAGTTTAGCGGTTACTACTTTAAATGGATGTAGGCAAGAAAAAACAGGAGTAGTTAAAGTATCGCCTAATCCAAAAGCCGGCTTTATTTTACCAGAAATATGTTTAAATGATGCTTTTGCTGAATTTAAAGATACCAGTAAGATTGACGATAATACTAATGGATTTAAGTACAATTGGGATTTTGGCGATGCTTTAAATACAAGCGCAAGCAATACCGACAATGTTGCTAATCCCAAACATAAATATTTAAGTGCGGGTAATTATCAGGTTAAGGAAACGGTGACAAGTTTGAATGGTTGTGTGGGTGACACAATAGAAACCTTCACTGTTAACGGTGCTTTTCCTAAGTCATTATTTACTATTGTTGATTCAAACGCCATTTGCACCAATGTAGCGATGCAATTAAATAATGCATCAACAGTGGACATTGGAACCATTGGTAAAGTGGTTATTTATTGGGATTATGCAAATAATAAATTAGATACGACCATTGATGAAAACCCGTCATTGAATAAAATCTATAAGCACAGTTTTTCGAATTTTCAGTTTCCTAATAAAATGCAATATGATATCCATTTAGTTTCTTATTCGGGTATTACTTGCTTTGATGAGACTAAATCATTTATCAATTTAGTGCCTCCGCCACAATCATTTTCAATTACCTCGTCAAAAGAATATGCTTGTATTGCTGACTCAATATTATTTACACCAAATATTGTTGGTGGAACGCCCGGGTTTAATTACGAATGGACATCTAGTAGTAGTGATGCAAAATTTAATCAAAATGTTTTGACAGGTATTAATAATGGTACTGTAAACGTTTCTGTAAAAGTAACCGATGCTAAAAATTGCAGCTACCAATATAGTAATGTCAAAAATTTAGAAATAAAAACAATCCCAACTGCTACTATAAAAGCAAAAGACACCATTATATGTAATCAAGACCCTATTACGATAAATGGATTTGGTGGTAATCAATATAATTGGTTTTTAAATCAAAAGTTAAATGCCATTACTTTAGTTGACAGTTTCCAAACTGCAGACCCAGGTAATTATCAATTGCAAGTAAATAATGGATTTTGTAACTCATTATTATCAGACCCTATATTTATAACACAGTACATTATTCCTAAATATTCCTTTAAGACGAAGCGTTATGTGTGTATTAATACCGATTTCCCAATAACTACGAATGCAGCTGATGCAAAAGGCACTCATTTTAAATGGAACTTTGGGGATAGTAGTTTTTCAGACTTACCTAATCCATTAACACATAAATATTCTAAATACGGTAACTATCAAATTAAATTAAACTATTCAAATGATTTTTGCCCCAAATATGATAGTCGTTTTGACGGCGATACAATCAACGTAGTTGATCCATTAAAGGCTAGTGAATTTACTATGTTTGTACTTCCAGATATGGATACGGTTTTAAATAATATAAAAATGGATAGTGGTTATACCAAATTCGAATGGTCTCCAACTTTGAATTTGTCTGATCCAAATATTGCTCATCCTATTTTCAGGGCCTCTACTTCAAAGGATTATTTATTGACCCGAACTGATACTTCCAGTTTTTGTAAGGTGGATGACATTTACCATATCATTGTTTCAAGTGATGTAGTTGTTGCTGTCCCCAAAGCATTTACGCCTAATAACGATGGTTTAAATGATATATTGAAATTAGAAACGGGAGCAGGGGTTAAATTGGTGAATTATTTTAGAATTTTCAATCGGTGGGGTAAACTCATTTTTGAAACGAATAATCCAACCATTGGTTGGGATGGAAAATACAATGGAAGAGACCAGGATATGGATGCATATACTTATTTATTAGATTATATCACTTTTAAAGATGAACATGTTTCGAAAACAGGTTCAGTTATATTATTAAGGTAAATGAATAAATATATTTCAATATTTTTCATTTGTCTATCTTGTTCAATTAAGATAAATATTTGTGCGCAAACACCATACACGTCGCAAAATATTTCCATTACTAATTATTTAAATCCAGCGAATGTTGGCTTTGGTACTAATAGTCAACTAAATAGTTTTTTCAGAAACCAGTTTGCAGGAGTTGGAGATGCTTACAAAACAATTGGTATTGCAGCTGATTTCAAATTATTTAAAAAAGAGGATTACGAACCAAATACTTTTGGTATGGGCATCCAAGCAGTTTCTGAAAGAGTTTTAAATGGCGCCTTACAGACCAATTATATCACTTTAAATTTTGCCAACAGGGTATTTTTAAATCAATTAAAAACTAAATCATTGTCATTAGGTATTGGAGCAAGTTATATTAGTAGAACTTTGGATAGGACTCAACTAAGTTTTGGAGATCAATATAATTCAGGGCGTTTGTTTTTTAATACAACTGCTGATTATATTGCTGATTTTCCTTCCAAATATGCAACTAATGTTGGTTTAATGTATAATAGCAGTAGTCCCAATAGGTTTATCCAGTATGGAGCGAGTAGTTATTATATTTTCAGGACAGCGGTTAACCAGTCATATAGTAATGTGAATCAGAATTTCCAATTGAATTATTTATTCAATTGGGAACAAAGGATAATGGAGGAGAATACTATATTATTTCATGCAGATTATCAAGACAGGTTAGAGGTAACTAATTACTATGTTGGTATGGCAATGGGTTTTTTGATACCTGAAAAAAACGATAACGTAAACAGATTGTATTTAGGCTGTTTTTACAGAAGTAATGATGCGATAATTCCTTATGTTGGCTTATTATTAAACAAATATAAGTTTGGGATTAGTTATGATATATATCAAAATAACATGACTTCATCTAACTTACACCCTCAAACTTTGGAATTTAATTTGACTGGTTTTCTGGGAAGGAATAAGTCCAATAATTTAGTTTCCATCTTTTAATTAAAACTTATTTATGTAAATTTTAATTTGCTCAACAAAGGAATTAATCACATCCGATTGTCCTTCAATTCCAGCAACTTTAGAGGCAACAATTAAAAATACAATTCCATATAAAGCACCCCATAAATGTGCACTGTGGTTAATAGCGCTAGGCCCATTTTTTGATAAATAAACAGTTAGTGCCAAATATAAAGGGCCAAATACAAATCCTGGAATAATAGGAGGAATGATAAAAAAGCCAATTTGCAAAGTGGGCTGTAAAAATATACCTACAAAAACAATTGCTGATACAGCACCAGAGGCGCCCAAGCTTCGGTATCTATATTGTTTATGATGTGTCATGTAGGTAGGTATGATACATACAATTAATGCCGATATATATAATAGTATATAAAAAACACTTCCTAATGACCCGAAAATGAGTTCAAAAAATTTCTCCACAAAATCGCCAAACATATAAAAGGAAAACATATTAAATGCCAAATGCATAAAATCGGCATGAATAAACCCACATGTTATAGATCGATACCATTGAGATGGGTCGTTAGCAATGGTGTAAGGATGAAATATGAGCCTGTCCATGAGTTGATCATTTTTCATTGCAAGGAATGAAATGATGACAGTAATGATTACAATTACAATTGTTATAGACATGTATAATTTTTATTCGTGATGGTACTTTTCATTTGCCAAGATACTACAAGCGCGGTAAACTTGTTC
>JBDKFR010000013.1:0-6027 GCA_039798645.1 Bacteroidota bacterium | reverse complement strand
TGCTTTTTAAATGCTTGCAAATAATATTTCCAAAAATAAGATCTTGTTTTTCACTTTCACTGCAAACTCTACCACCAACTTCATCCCAACTACTATAATTACCTGTATCTAATCCTTGTTCTAATGTTCCATTCAATATGGATTTTTTTTGTGTTGGGTTGAAATGAGCGTCCTTTTTACTTTGTAATAAGATGCGGTTCTTTTTCGATGATAATATGGTAAGCGCTTCAGCATCAAATGCAGGTGCAATTAACACTTCAAAGAAAATTTCTTGAATGGCTTCAGCGGTTGCTTTGTCAATTGTTCCGTTGGTTACTAAAACGCCTCCAAATGCGCTTTCAGGGTCACCAGCTAAAGCAGCGGTCCAGCTTTCAAAAACTGAATTTCGTTGTGCTACGCCACATACATTGGTGTGTTTGATGATCGCAAAACTAGTGGTTGGCAAATCGCCAATTAAAGCAATGGCAGCATCCACATCTACTAAATTATTATAGGATAGTTCTTTTCCATTTAATTGTGTAAACCAGTCTTCTAAATGGCCATAAAAAGTGGCTACCTGATGTGGGTTTTCTCCATAACGTAAAACCTTGCCATCGGCAGGATTAAAATAATTACTAATGGCAATATCGTAATTCATTACTACTTCAAAAGCCTTTGCTGCAAATGCCTTACGTTGTGCTAATTGGGTAGTTCCATTTTGAGCAATTAGCATGTCATTTAACTTTTGATAATCGTCTTTTGCTGATAATACCACTAAATCACGGAAATTTTTGGCTGCAGCACGAATCATGGAAGGGCCGCCAATGTCGATTTTTTCAATAATTAATTTTTCTTCATCTGTTGTTCTTAAAGTTTCCTCAAAAGGATATAAATCAACAATAACTAAGTCTAATTCCGGAATTTTATATTGAGCCATTTCTGCTAAATCCTGTTCTTCATAACGACGACCTAATATGCCTCCAAAAACCGAAGGATGTAATGTTTTTACACGACCACCTAAAATAGAGGGGTATCCAGTTACGGACTCAACAGCAATACAAGGAATGCCCAAGTCTTCTAAAAATTTTTGCGTGCCTCCAGTCGAGTAAATAGTAATATTTAACTGATGTAAGGTTTTTGCTAAAGGTGCTAAGCCGTCTTTGTAGAATACAGAAATGAGGGCTGATTGTATTTTCTTTTCCATAGGCAAAGTTACAACCTTCCCATATTTTTTTTAAGGGTACATTTTCCACAAAAAAAATAACTAACTGAATAACTTCATTACCACATACAAACAAATACAGCCTAAAACCCATATTAAAAAGCTAGTTTGTTTGAGATAAAGCCATAAATATATTAAAAGCAACACGCCATAATAAAGTAGGATATCAAATTGTCGCATCTCAATCATTCTATTTCCTGCGTTTGTTTCCTTGAACCAATTGACCACCAATTCATTAAAAAACAGGATATATTTTTCAATAATATTACCCCAAAATTGGGCAATGTAAAAGGAGTCGGGTAGCATTAACAATATCCCCAAACCATATAGTATTAAATTACTTAGCGGGACCATTATAAAATTACTGACTAATACCCAACTTGCTACTTGATGAAAATGAAATGCTAAAACTGGCAAAGTGCTTATTTGTGCAGCTAAACTGATACAGCAGTTACTCCATAAAAATTGAATGATGGGGTTGGTAAGTACCAATAAATTATACAGTGGCTTATAAAATAAATGTATACCAATCACTGCCGAATAAGATAATTGTAATCCAATATTTGAAATTTTATCATTATCAAAAAATATAACAATCAAAATCCCCGCTGCAATTGTGTTTAACATATAGCTTGACGTACCCATAAACTTTCCAATAATGTAAATACTGAAAAATAAGGATGCGCGAATAACGGAAGGACTTCCAAAGGCTATTAAGGCATATGTCCATACTGATAAAAGTAACAATACCAACTCCAGCCATAGAAATACTTTTTGTCGGGGTAATAATTGCGTAATCCTTGTTAAGTTTTTAAATAATATTTCTAAATGCATACCACTTATGGCAATGACATGAATAATCCCTAACTGCACATAGGCGTTAACCAATGATTTATCCATATTGGATTTGATGCCCATTAAAATTGCAAGCGCAAATCCTTTCGCGTCTTTATTTTTAATATTTAAACTCAATTTTTCAATCATCCAGTTTCTGCAATATACAATCGCATTTTCTGGATAGGGTAGGTATAAATTATTTTTACTTTGAAATGCCCATTTTACACAAATGCCCCAACTGATTAATAATAAAGAAGTCGATAATGAAGTTTCATTTTTCTCCATTTTTCTGCTAGTGCTAAATAGTAAGAAAATGATAGAAGTAATAAGTATTAAAATGGCTAAATAAAATGCCATTTCATTTTTTACGGTTGGCAATGTATATGCAATGCCTATTCCAAATAATAGGTGAGCTGTTATATAAACTAGTGGGTGCGTAGCACGCCAATAAATGAAGGTATTCCACATGGGATTAAATTAGCCCATGCATTGCTGTAAAATTTGACGGCAATTACTTTGAACCCAGTAAGAATACTGCTAATTTTTTGTGTAATTCAGGCTTGTTGTTTTTCCAATAACCAATGGTAGCCGTTTTTATAAATTCATCCGGTGAAGTGATATCAACTCCTATGCAGAGTCTAGTTTGTGGATGACAAATTTGAATTAAGGCTTCTAATAATTGATTATTTCGATAAGGCGTTTCAATAAATAATTGTGTAGTCCCCTTTATATTCGCTTCGTTTTCGATAGCCATTATTTTTTTCTTTCTTTCATTTGCATCAATAGGCAGGTATCCATGAAATTGAAAGTTTTGTCCATTCATGCCACTTGCCATTAATGCCAGTATTAGCGATGAAGGGGAAGTGTAAGGTTTTACAATGGCACCTATATTTTGAGCAGCTGCCACTAATAATTGACCTGGATCTGCAATTCCTGCACAGCCTGCTTCTGATACAATACCAATGTTTTTTCCTTGGTTTAATAGTAATGTAAATGTGTCAATTTGCGTTTGCTCCACTTTGTGAATGGGATGCCATATATAATCGTCAATAACCATTTCTTTCCATATCTGCTTAAAATACCTTCTTGTCGTTTTTTCATTTTCAACAAAAAATGCATCACATTGCGCTATCCATTTTTTTATATCTGCAGGTATTGCTTCCCATCCTTGCTCATGCAATAACATAGGTAGTAAGTATACTTTTCCAATGCTCATTATGCTTTATCTTTTATTTCTTGAGTATTTAAATGCGCTGCAATTAATGCATAAAAAGGGGCTGTTATCCATCCTATAATAGGAACTAAATGAATTAAATAAAATATAAATCCATTCCCTATTGGTAATCCTCTATGATTCACAACATAACTTGCTGCGGCCATTCTTGATTTATTTTCAGTCGCTAAACCATAATCTAGCATTGCGTAACCGAAAAAATAACATTCTAAAAGTATTGTCAGTATTGGGGTAAACCAACCAATAATAGGTATGGTGCAAATAACGATAATGGGTATCAAATATACTATTTGCCATAGCATATTGGTAAGGCTTAACTTAATGGCACGTATCACTAACAGAGAATATGCTGACCAATTAAATTGAAATGGTTCGTTTTGTTGTATAGCTGCAATCCTAATATGCAAATAAGATAAAATGGGTGCAAATAGGATTAAAAAAATAAATTTAAATAAAGCAAAATATAATAATAGTAAAGTAAACCACAACCAAAAGCTACCCATGGTGATGAAGAAGCCGATTAAATCACTGCCAATATTATCTACCCATGACTTCAGCCCAGTTTGTAATATAATCCACTCAATAAAGGAGCTTGATGTTTGACTAAAATAAGTAATGCCAGCTATAAACAAAAATGAATAAATAATGCCGGGTACAATCATCCACTTCCACATGCGATGTTGCATAATGAACTTGTGCGCCAAAAAAAATGCGCGAATGGAAACAATTAATTCTTTTAACAATTACTTGATTTTACAGTAAAGATACAAAGTCCTTTATTAGGATTGCATTTTGGTTCCATAGGCTAAATCGCCTGCATCTCCCAAGCCTGGAATAATATAGCTATGGTCATTTAGTGTTTCGTCAATATCAGCGCACCAAATAGGTATATCCTTTCCCAAAGCAGCTTCAACTGTTTCAATACCTTTTCTGCTAGCAATAGCAACTACAATATGAATTTCTTTTGGAGTTTGATTTTTTGTAATTGCCTTTATCGTTTCTACCAAAGAAGCGCCTGTAGCTAACATAGGGTCAGACATGATCACTATACGATTGTTTAAATCGGGGCAGCTTAAATATTCAATACTAATCTCAAAGCTACCATCATCATGATGCTTCCTATAAGCCGATACAAATGCATTGTCTGCTTTGTCAAAGTAATTAAGCATGCCTTGATGCAAGGGTAAACCTGCTCTTAATATGGTTGCTAACACAGGTTGTTCAGCTAGTACCTTTGACTGATGTATGCCTAAAGGAGTGGTTGTTGGTTTAATCTGATGAGCCATTTTTTTGCTCATTTCATAGGCAATTACCTCTCCGATTCTTTCTAAATTACGTCTGAAACGCATTCTGTCATTTTGCACATTTACATCACGACACTCTGCAACCCAATTGCTTATTAAACTATGATTTTCACTTAAATGATGTACCATTTGATCAATATTTTATCAAATCTAAGTTTCTTAAGATAAACTTTAAAATAATTTAAATTCATCCCCATCAAATAAGCCTTTATCACTCAATTTAAGATGTGGTATGACCAATAATGCCATAAAGCTAAGTGTCATAAATGGCGCACTTAATTTGCTTCCCAATGACTTTGCCATGAGGTCAATATGCGTGTAAGCATCAGCAACAATGTAGGGGTCTTCAACACTCATCAATCCCGCTACTGGCAATCCTAATACTTTAACTTCTTTACTATTGACACAGCTTATTCCGCCTTTTTCTGCAATCACTAAATTGATTGCTTTTACAATACTTTCATCGTCCACCCCAACTGCAATAACATTGTGACTGTCATGTGCAACTGTAGAAGCGATAGCGCCTTGTTGAAATCCAAAATTTTTAATAAAAGCAATTTTGGGTAACGCGTTGAAATACCTGTTATATACTACTATTTTTAAAACATCATTATTCGTATTTGAAATGAGCTGATGGTTTTGATTAGTAGGTTGCATCCATTGACAGTGTGTAATTAATTGTCCATCGATAGCTTCAATGACCGGTATAGCCCCTTCCTGATTACTAGGATATTGTGTACTGTTTATTTGAATTGCAGATTCATTAATGGGTGCTGCTTCAAATTGGTTAATTGTTTTCTCTTTCACATTAGGAATTAGGGATTTTCCATTATCTGCAACTAGCGTACCCTTGATATAAGTTTGCTTTACTTTAAATGATACCAAGTCCTCCACTATAATCAAATTTGCGGGGTCCCCTATAAGCGCTTGGCCAGTGGGTAATTTATAATGTATAACTGGATTGATACAAGCTGCTCTTAAAACATTGAATACATCCATTCCTTTTGAAACAGCTCTTGCACATAATATATTGATATGCCCGTCAAGTAAACTATCTGGGTGTTTATCATCACTACATAACATGGTCATATGCGGATGGTCGTCTAACAATTCATATAAGGCTTCAAAATTTTTTGCAGCACTACCTTCTCTAATTAAAATTTTCATGCCATGGCTTAACTTATCCACTGCCTCCTCGATGGTAAAACACTCATGGTCTGTACTGATACCTGCTTGAATATATTGTTTAGCTGCATCTCCCATTAAGCCTGGTGCATGCCCATCCACAGGTTTGCCTGCCTTGTGTGCTGCACTAATTTTTTTCATAACTTCCTCGTCTTTATATAAGACCCCAGGAAAGTTCATCATTTCACTCAAATAATAAATATCATTATTAGCAAGAAGTTCAGCTACTTGTTTACTATCAATGGAAGCGCCAGCGGTTTCAAAAA
>JBDKFR010000012.1:0-6256 GCA_039798645.1 Bacteroidota bacterium | reverse complement strand
GGAGGTAATAATTTAAAGCAATTCAACAAAATTGCAGAAGGAACCACTATTGGACATAAGCGCATTCTGACCTTCCCTAAACAGAAGTTAAAATACATTCGTATTCACGTAACTGAATATAAAGCAATTCCAATAATAAGCTCAGTTGCAGGTTATGACGTACCATAAAAGCATTATACATTGACTAAAACTGAATAAAAGACCATTTAAAAGAGATTAATTATCTTTGCATTCATAACAACAAACTAGCATTTTATGGCAAGTCCAGCAATTGTAGGTATCATCATGGGAAGCGATAGCGATTTAAATGTAATGCAGGCAGCTGCAGATACTTTAAAAACTTTCAATATCCCTTTTGAATTAACAGTGGTATCAGCACATCGTACGCCAGAAAGAATGATGGAATATGCTAAAACAGCTAGACATAGAGGTTTAAAAGTTATTATCGCTGGTGCTGGCGGGGCCGCTCATTTGCCAGGTATGGTTGCAGCTATTACAAGTTTACCAGTAATTGGAGTTCCTATTAAATCAAGTAATTCAATTGATGGCTGGGATTCAGTACTATCTATTTTACAAATGCCCAACGGTGTTCCAGTAGCAACAGTTGCTTTAAATGCGGCAAAAAATGCAGGACTATTAGCAGCTCAAATTATTGGAAGCTCTGATGCTGCCATTGGTAATGCTATGGAAGCGTATAAAGTAAATATGAATTCGGAAGTATTGACTAAAGTAGATAAACTAAAAGGACAGTTCAATAACGAATTTGATCAATAAATTAGTCCTTCGCTACTAATATGGTAAAAGCATGATCCAATGAATTGGAGTTTTGTAAAACAGCCTCCACCCAATCCCATCCATATTCCCCTACCCATTCTGCAAAATTATCAACCCTTTCTTGTAAACTATTTTCTGGAAACAAATGCATTTTAATATGCTGTACGCGCTCTATAGCAACAGCTTGTTTCTTTTTTTCTGCCTTTAATATTTTCTTTTCTAACTCCGCTAATTTTTTGATAGACTGAACAGACAAGTTCATCGTATGATCCCCTAAAGTGGCATCTACTTCAATTGCTTGCTTTTGTATTTGTGAATACAATGTTTTCATTGCCTCAATGGATGCTTCCAATGACAAATTATGTTGCGCATTGGCCTTTACATACGCAACTTCTAAATCCGAAGTTGTTTTGAATAAATCGGTTAATTCAAATCCCAATTCATTCCATTGTTTTGCCATTTTTGCATTAATAAACAAAAATGAATTTCTTAATTGTAATAATGGATAATGAACATTTGCTTCCTTAAAAACATCTTTAAGCTCCATCCAATAAGCTAACTCACCTCCGCCACCAATAAAAGCAATACCAGGTAAAATAGTTTCTTGATACACCCCTCTTAAAATAACATTGGGGCTAAAGCGTTCAGGATGTGCGTGCAACTCAGCAATTATCTCCGCTGAAGTAAATGTTATATCTGTATCAACAATCGCATAAACACCATCATTCAATTCGATACGTGCACGTAAATTGTCTTTCAAATAAAACAAATTAATGGCGCGACCTTCTGTTTGAACATGGTATTGAAGGCGTAATTTTTCAAGTGTTGGTTGCAATGCTTTATGAGAAAACTGAGTCAATAATTCCTTCTCCATAACTGGAATAAAACTAGCCTTCAATTTTGCATCATCGGGCTGTATGACCACCAATCCGTATTGTCCAAAATAACTATGCACTAAACTTAAAGTGGCTTCGTTTATGGTAACACCTTTTTTATAAGCATCTACTAAAGCATTAAGGGCTTCCTTACCCTGTGGTTTTACGGACCAATAACCTTCCATGTTTTTTAAAAGTCCAATCAATGCATCATCCACTTTCATCCTACCAATCGCACCCGATTGTTTTGTTGACCATTGTAATTTATCACCTCCTAAATAAAAGCTACCTACTTCCTCAATGTCAGCATCCTCTGAACCCATATAATAAACAGGGACATAGTTGTTTTGAGGAAACTGCTTTTTCAAATCAGCAGCTAATTGTATGGCGTGTATAATTTTATAAAAAAAGTAAAGTGGACCTGTGAAAATATTAGGTTGATGCGCAGTTGTAATTACGTAAGTGTTTTCCTTAAGTAATGACTCCACATTTTCATTCACTGCTTTTGTGGAAGGAATAGTTGCGTATTGTGCCTTTAAAACTTCAACAAGAAGTGAACGATTTACCTTAAAATTATTTCTAGCAGATGTTGCTTTTTCAATACCGTCAATGGAAGGGACATAGTTCACAAAATCCGACGCAGTTCCTTTCCCATTAATATAATCTCTTACCAATGGACTAAATAATCCAGTTGCATGATAAGGTATTTGAGTAGCGTTGAATTTCATAAAATAAATAGACAGCCTCCGTTAATCGATTAGGGTGCAAATTAAGATAAAAATGATACATTTGGTAGTCGATTACACAATGCTTGTCTAAATTATAATATATGGAAACCTACGGTAAAATATTGATCATTGCTATGCCTGCATTTCTGTTTCTTGTCATATTTGAAAAGTGGTATGGATGGCGCAAAAGTTTTGACACCGTGAGAACCTTGGACATGGTCTCAAGCTTAAGTTCAGGGGTGACCAATTCCACGAAGGATGTATTGGGATTAAGCGTTGCTATAATTAGTTACGGCTGGTTAGTGGAACATTTAACCATTTATAAAGTACAATCAAGTTGGATGCTTTATGTTATTGCCTTTCTTGCTTTAGATTTCGCAGGTTATTGGGTACACCGTTTAGCCCACTCTGTTAATTTTTTCTGGAACAACCATGTTGTTCATCATAGTAGTGAGGAGTTCAACTTAGCCTGTGCCTTAAGACAAAGCATTTCAGTTTACTTTAGGATTTATGCATTTTTATTAATTCCAGCTGCCCTTTTCGGTGTTCCACAACAGGTCATTGCTGTGGTTGGGCCATTACATTTATTTGCACAATTCTGGTACCATACAAGACATATTGGTAGAATGGGCATAATGGAATACATAATTGTTACACCCGCTCATCATCGCGTACATCACGCGATTAATCCCGAATATTTAGATAAAAACTACGGTCAGATATTTATTTTTTGGGATAGAATGTTTGGCACATTTCAAGACGAACGTGCAGACATCCCTGCTGTATATGGTGTAACACGTCCAGTGCGTACTTGGAACCCGATTAAGATTAATTTCATGCACTTATGGCTTTTAATTAAAGATGCATGGCATACAAAAAGCTGGAAGGATAAGTTTCGTATTTGGCTAATGCCTTTGGGATGGAGACCAGCAGATGTTGTGGAGAAATATCCGGTTTATAAAATCGAAGACGTGTATCATTTTGAAAAGTACGACACCCCGGCTTCCAAAGGCTTACAAACTTATTTATGGGCACAGTTAATATGCATGTTACTTATTGTAAGTTTTTTATTTGGCAATGTAGCTATGATTAAGGATTTAGGTATTGCCAATTTATTTATTTACGGTGGATTTATTTTCGTTCAAGTATATGCCCTTACTGAATTTATGGACCGAGCTAAATATGCTTGGATATTAGAAAGCGTAAAAAATAGTATTTGTATTGCAGCAATAGTTACAAAAGGTGAATGGTTTGGATCAAATTCCATATCACCCATCATTGCACCAGTATTAATTGGATACTTTGTTTTAAGTAGTGTTGCTGTTTACTATTTTTCTAATACAGCTCAAGAAAATGCTGAAGGATTGAACGTAGCATAATTGACACAATCTTATTGTGTGAAAAGTTTAAATCTGAATGAACAGCTTAGTTTATGCTAGAAAAAGAGATGACATTTTACTACTAAACCAGTTCGCCCTCTAAGTCGTAGTCATACGCCTTCGTAATTTTAACCATCACCATGTCCCCAGATTTTAAACGTTTGGTGGTATTAATCACTACTTCATTGTCGACTTCTACACTATCAAATTGAGTACGGCCAAGCCAACGACCGGCTTCCTTTTTATCTATGATAACCTTAAGTGTTTGACCTTCCTTCGCCTGGTTAATGGCAAGACTTATTTCCTGTTGCACTTCCATGATTTCTTCGGCACGGCGTTGCTTTTCCTCAGCAGGAACATCGTCCACTAAATCATAGGCACTTGTGTTTTCCTCATGGCTGTATGTAAATATGCCTACACGGTCAAACTTATGTAATTGTAAAAACTCTTTTAACTCTTCAACGTCGTCTAATGTTTCACCAGGGAAGCCTGTAATCAAAGTGGTTCTAATGGCAATACCTGGAACACGCTTGCGAATCTCTGCAATCAATTCACTCATTTCTTCACGTGTGATATTACGACGCATTGCCTTAAGCATATTATTACTAGCGTGTTGCAATGGAATGTCAATGTATTTACAAATATTATCACGCTCACGCATTACATCCAATACTTCCAATGGGAACTTACTTGGATAAGCATAGTGTAAACGGATCCACTCTAAACCTTCGACATCCGCCAATGCATTTAATAATTGAGGTAGGGCTCTTTCCTTATAAATGTCTAATCCGTAATAAGTTAATTCCTGTGCGATAAGCATAACCTCCTTCACTCCTTTTTTAACCAGCCCTTTAGCTTCTTCCACTAATTGCTCAATGGTTTTACTAACGTGCTGGCCACGCATTAAAGGAATCGCACAAAACGCACAAGTACGATTACATCCTTCACTAATTTTTAAATAAGCATAGTGCTGTGGAGTACTTAATAAACGCTCTCCTAATAATTCAGCTTTATAATCGGCATTGAGTTGATTTAACATTAAAGGAAGTTCCATCGTACCAAACCAAGCATCCACTTCTGGAATTTCTGCCGCTAAATCACCGCGATATCTTTCACTTAAACAACCAGTCACATATACCTTATCTAACTTTCCTTTTTGCTTTAAAGCCACCTGATCCAAAATAGTATTAACACTCTCTTCCTTCGCCTTGTCAATAAAACCACAGGTATTTACGACTACAATATTGTGATCGAGTTTTTTATTCTCATGGACCACATCAATATCATTGGCAGCCAACTGACCACTTAACATTTCACTATCCACTAGGTTTTTACTACAACCTAAGGTGATGATATTTACTTTGTTTTGCTTTAAAGATTTTGACTTCATATTATTTATTAACCTCGTTAGTAAAATGGAAAGTGATATCTGGATTATTAGTAATTTCTGTATTTAAGAACCATTCACTTTGTGCTAAATAAACAGGTGAGCCATCCTTATCCTCTGCTGCGTTTTGTTGCTTGAAGCGCAAGAAATCATTCAACTTATTTTTATCAGCGCTCGTTAACCAACAAGCCTTATAAAATGGCAGTGTTCTAAATTCACAAGCTGCCCCATATTCTTGTAACAAACGGTATTGGATTACTTCAAATTGTAAATCACCCACGCAACCAATAATTTTTTTATTGCCGCCAAACTGGGTAAACAACTGAGCAACCCCTTCGTCCGTTAACTGTTGAATGCCTTTTTCTAATTGCTTTGTTTTCATAGGATCCTTGTTCACCAACTCCTTAAATATTTCAGGAGAGAAAGTGGGGATGCCTGTGAAATAAAATTTTTCCCCTTCGGTTAAAGTATCACCTATTTTAAAGTTGCCTGTATCAAATAAACCAACTACGTCACCTGGATATGCATCCTCCACAATATCCTTGCTTCGTGCTAGGAAAGTGTATGGATTGGTGAAACGTACATCCTTTTCTAAACGTACATGTTTGTAATAAGTATTACGTTCAAACTTTCCACTACATACACGCATAAAGGCAATACGATCACGGTGCTTAGGATCCAAGTTGGCATGTATTTTAAAAATGAATCCACTGAACTTATCTTCACCAGCTTGCACTTTTCTAACACTTGTATCACGATCACGAGGCGTTGGTGCAATTTGAATAAATGTATCCAACATTTCTTGTACACCAAAGTTGTTTACCGCCGAACCAAAAAACACCGGCGCAATTTTCCCTTCTAAATAATCGGAAGGATTTAACGCACCATATACCCCATCAATTAATTCAACGTCTTCTCTTAATAAATCAGCATCACGATCACCCACTTTTTGTTGTAATACAGGACTTGATAAATCCTCAATGGCTACTACGTCCTCATCATCGGCTTTGGTGCTCGCTGTAAATAAACGTAAACTTTTATCATGCAAATTATACACCCCTTTAAATTCCTTACCACTATTAATTGGCCAAGTCATTGGGTGTAATGAAATTT
>JBDKFR010000011.1:0-3832 GCA_039798645.1 Bacteroidota bacterium | reverse complement strand
ATTGTATTTTGTCTACCTGTACCTAATTTTAAGCCGTCCGCTCCAGTGAGCACCTTCGTATAGCAACCCCATTCAGCACCCGTTAATAAATCTGTTTTGGTAGCAATAAAACCATGCAATTCTCCTGAAACGTAACCAGGATCACCACTTTCAAGGATATAAGCAATAATGCCACCTTGATAAACTTGACCAATTTTTAAATAACAATTTAATCTATCAATATTTTGTTGTGTTTGTGCTAAAAGTCCAAGTCTTAATGAATCACAACCGGAAAATTTAATACAGGATGACAGTCTTACTGAATCCGCCTTGGTCAATTTTAAAATACCCAATCTCACCGAATCGCAACTTGAAATTGTTATACATGATACCAACCTTATGGTATCAGATGTAGTTTTTAATAATCCTTGCTTTATTGAATCACAACCACTTAGTTTAATTACAACAGCTTGTGTAACAGCTTGAGAAGGCTCATTTTTTGAGCAAGCAAGTATTGTAAAAACTAAAATAATAATTGAGAAAAGCTTTTTCATTTAATCTTAAAACAATTCAAAATGCCTATTGTTCGATTATAACAGATAGATATGAAACAATGTTTATGATTGTAGCTAATATTGTATTTAAAATTTTTATTATATGATATATTAAAATTGAAAAAATCATACTTTTTTGGATTTAGTTTATAACAACTAGTCATACACATAAAAACATAGTATATATGCTAATAATATGGCAAGTTTTCATATATTACAAGTTGTAAAAAGCGTCCAATTTGGGTGCATTTTAATATAATATTATAACCGCACCATGAATAAATTAAAACTTGCCCTTTTTTCAGTTTTAGGCATTAGTCTATTGTATTTCAGTAGTTTAATGTTTGATAATACAAAAGATAACAAGCAAATTGCCTCGAACAATCAAATTCATTCGAATGAAATTGTTAAACAAAATAATTCCATTGTTTCGAATTTTGGTCCCTCTGCTTTATTAACTGAAAACAAGCCAAAATCTGTTCTAAAAAAAGACATTGTTACAAATTATAAAAAAGATTTTTCAGAGAAAGAAAATGAGGAATTTGAAAATGAAGATGAAACAAGAGATGCACCTGAAAAAGCTGCTGAGCAAGATTTTGAAAGAACAAAAGACCCATCATTAAACCGACCAACACCAGAAGTTTTACCTGGGGTAATTTTAAATAGTGCCATACAATCCTTTTCTGGTGCACTTTTAGGTTTACCAGGTGCAGGCGCAAGCACATCATGGGTTCAACGTGGTCCAACAAATGTTGGAGGACGTACAAGAGCTTTGGCTTGGGATCCTAATGATGTTAGCGGAAAAAAAGTGTGGGCAGGTGGAGTTTCAGGTGGACTTTGGTATAATAATGATATTACAGATGTAAATTCGAGTTGGGTGAATGTGGGTGATGTATGGTCAAACTTATCAATTACTAAAATTAGTTTTGATCCAATAAATAGTCAAATAATTTATGTATCAACAGGTGAAGGTTATCAAGTGAAGGCTACAAGAGGAGAAGGTATTTGGAAATCTACTAATGGCGGTAGTTCTTGGACTCAATTAAGTTCAACAACCGGAATGACATATATAAATGATTTAGTAGTTAGAAATGAAAGTGGTACAAGTGTTGTTTATGCAGCAGTTGATGGAAATTTTTATCAAGGAAGTTGGTCAATTTATGATAATACAGGATTATATCGTTCAACAAATGGAGGTACAACTTGGTCACAAGTATTGCCTATAAATTCAAATCCACCTGGCACTAATGCTCCATTTACTCCAAGTTCGATCTCAATCGGTGCTGATAATAGACTTTGGGTGGGAACAAAATCATCGCCATATCCTGGGACAGACCGCGGGGGTGGCAAAATAATATTTTCCGACAATGGAACAAGTTGGACAATTTCTGAAGAAGTTTCGGTTACAAATGGTTATGGAAGAGTTACTGTTGCTAGTGCTCCTAACGATGCGAATTATGTTTATGCTTTTATAGAAAAATTTACATCAAATGGGGTTTCAACTATTTCATTAATTAAATCAATCGATAAAGGCACAACATGGACAGATATTTCATTGCCAGATGATGTTGACAATGGTATTAGTGCCTCTGATTTTTCTAGAGGTCAAGCTTGGTATGATCAAGTATTAAAAGTTGACCCGAACAATGCTTCAACTGTCTATGTAGGTGCAATTGATTTATTTAAAAGTACCGATGCTGGGGCTTCTTGGACACAAATAAGTAAGTGGTCAAATAACCCAGGCATGGGTTCAATTGCACGTTTATCCTATGTTCATGCTGACCAACATGCTTTAGAGTTCAAACCCAACTCATCATCAACTGCGATTTTTGGAAATGATGGTGGTGTTTTTTATAGTGCAGATCTTACCAATGCAAGTACAAGTAGCGTAATCAATGAAAGAAATTTAAATTATAACGTCACTCAATTTTATGCGGCGGCCATTCACCCATCAGCAAACACAAATTATTATTTAGCTGGAGCGCAGGATAATGGAACACAACAATTTAATACAGCTGGACTTGGAGGCACCAATGAAGTTACAGGTGGTGATGGCGCCTATTGTTTTATAGATCAGTCTAATCCAAATTATCAAATTACATCCTACGTTTATAACAATGTTTATAGGTCAACTGATGGGGGAAATAATTTTTCAACTATTTTAAGTGATGATCTTTCTGGATCTTTCATCAATCCTGCATGTTATGACAATAACTTACATATTTACTATTCTTATAAAAATAATGATGGTACAAATGGTGTTATTAAAAGAATAACAGGTATCAATGCAACGCCTTCAGTATCTGATGTATCAATAGCTGGTTTAAATTCAATAATTACTGCTTTCAAGGTTTCTCCACTTACAACTGGATCAACAACTCTTTTTATTGGCACTTCAAATAGTAAAATAATTAAAGTTACAAATGCAAATGGCATTGCATCTTCAACCACATTATCTACTTCTGGGTTCCCTGCTAATTCATCAATTTCTAGCATTGATGTAGGTGCTTCTGAAAATGAATTACTAGTAACTTTTTTTAATTACGGTGTAAATAAAATATGGTATACATCTAATGGCGGTACTACATGGGTGAATAAAATGGGTGATTTTCCAAATATCCCAGCAAGATGGGGCATGTTTAATCCAGCCAACAGGGCCAATGATGTTTTGCTAGCAACTGAATTAGGAATGTATGGTTCAACCAATTTTAGTAATGCAAACCCAACATGGAGTCAACTAAACAATGGATTTACGAATGTAAGAACCGATATGTTACAATATCGCGCATCTGATAAACAAGTAATTGCGGCTACGCATGGCAGAGGTCTTTATTCATCAAATGGTTTTGCAGTTACACCTTCTATCACATCCTTCACACCAACAACTGCTTCCACTGGCACAACTGTAACGATTACAGGAACTGATTTTGATGCAATTACAGGAGTAAGTTTTGGTGGTGTTGCTGCTGCATCTTATACTGTAACATCCTTGACATCCATATCCGCTGTTGTAGCCGGTGGTGCATCAGGTAATGTTTCCGTAACTAATTCAGCTGGCACTGGTTCGCTAGCAGGTTTCACTTACTGTGCTCCTGCTGCCGCTAGTTTAACTTCAGGTGTCAACTCTAACAATCAAACAGTATGTCAAAATACTGCGATAAATAGTATCACCTATAGCACTACTAATGTTACTGGCGTTACCATTACGGGAGTACCTTCTTTAACAGCAAGTTATAATGCTAATGTTGTTACCATAACTGGAGCACCAACAAGTGCAGGCGTATATACTTTCACAGTTT
>JBDKFR010000010.1:0-18652 GCA_039798645.1 Bacteroidota bacterium | reverse complement strand
TTCATGGAACGCTCCTTGTATAAAGTTCTAAAGTAAGGATCACGTAAGTCTTTGATAAAACGAATGGCTTCACCTGTGCTCTTCATCTCTGGTCCTAATTCTTTATTTACACCAGGAAATTTGTCAAAGCTAAACACCGGTTCTTTAATTGCGAAACCATCTAATTTTTTCTCCATTGTAAAGTCGGTAAGCTTCGCAGCGCCCAACATTATTTTAGTAGCAATATTCAAATAAGGTATTTGATATGCTTTTGCAATGAAAGGTGTTGTTCTTGATGCTCTTGGGTTCGCTTCAATTACATATACCTTATCATCTTTAATAGCAAACTGAATATTTATTAATCCTCTGATATTTAATGCACGTGCTATTTTCTCACTGTAGAATTCCATTGTGGCTACAATCAATGGTGTTAGGTTAAATGCTGGTAATACTGCATTACTATCACCACTATGAATACCTGCTGGCTCAATATGTTCCATCACACCCATTACGTGGAAAGTTTCACCATCAAAAATGGCATCCACTTCCGCTTCTTGACAACGATCCAAGAAATGGTCAATTAATATTTTGTTATCTGGGATATGTTTTAAAATACTTACTACTGCAGTTTCTACTTCTGCGTCGTTAATCACAATTCGCATTCTTTGACCACCAATAACATAACTTGGTCTTACAAGCACTGGATAGCCAACCTGATTCGCTACTTCAATTGCTTCATCGGCAGTGTAAGCAGTACCATAACTTGGGTAGGGAATATTTAATTCTTTTAGTAAATCACTAAAACGACCGCGGTCTTCTGCAATATCTAAACTATCAAATGAAGTACCTATAATTTTAATGCCACGCTCCGTTAACCGTTTTGCTAATTTCAATGCTGTTTGTCCTCCTAATTGTACAATCACGCCCTCTGGTTGTTCTAATTCAATAATCTCCCAAAGGTGTTCCCAAAATACAGGCTCGAAATATAATTTATCGGCCATGTCAAAATCAGTAGATACGGTTTCTGGATTACAGTTCACCATAATGGCTTCGTAACCTGATTCTTTAACAGCTAACAATCCGTGCACACAACAATAGTCAAATTCAATACCTTGTCCAATACGGTTAGGGCCACTTCCTAATACAATAATTTTCTTCTTTTTGGACGGAATCGATTCGTTGGAGTTCAGCTTGTTGCTCATATGTATAAAATTGGGCAAAAATACATCAGCAAAAGCATTTTTACGAATTTTTACAAAAGGGTTTTCCACCAATTTTACTTATTTCACTATACAAAGCTCATCCCACCTGGTGGTAAAGCGTTTACTGCGCTTTTCACTGCGCATTTTCCAATTTTTTTGGGTGCTCGAGGTCCCGAATTTGAGCACATCATTGCGGTAGGCGGCATTCATATTGTCAATTACATTCATTAGCTTTTTGCGTCTTGCGTCGGCGGGGGCAATAAATAAATTGGTTTGCAGCGCATTATCGGGTACAAAATCACTTAAAATCACCCCCGCTTTTTTATAAATCTCCCCTTCTTCAAATAAGGTTTTACCAATGGCTACGGCCGCTTTAATAATATCAGGGGTCAGGTTACTTGGATTATCAAGCAATGCGAATCCGTTTACTTGACTGCCTCTGTGATAATGTCCCTCCGCATTATAATTAATGGTTGGTTTACGTAATAAAAACACTTGCACGCATTTGGCGGCACTATGTTGTCGTCGTAGTTTTTCGGCACAACGAGTCGCATAGGTAGCCAAAGCTTCTTCCACTTCTTGCCACTCACTTACATTGCGTCCAAACATGCGCGTTGTAGCAATCATTTTTTTCTCCGTACGGGGCGCTTGCATACTGTGTGTAGGAAGTCCTTTTAATTCACGTATTAGTTTAATTCCAGTGATGCCTCCTAAAAATTTTTTACCCCAGCTAAGGTCTTTCATACTCAGTGCGAATGCGGTATTAATACCATACACTTTTAGTTTTTCACTATACTGGTAACCAATGCCCCAAACATCTTCAATAGGTGTTTTTTGTAATGCAGTTTGTATTTTTTGTGTGCTATCGAGTACGACCACACAGTTGGTTTGTAGTTTATTTTTTTTTGCTAACCGATTGGCCACTTTGCTCAATACTTTATTAGGTGCTGCTCCAATAGAAACAGAAATACCTGTCCATGTTTCAATGGTATTTTTTAAGTGAATACAAAAATCATGCACATCCTTATCAGCAATATGGTGTAGGTCCACAAAAGCTTCGTCCACCGAATACACTTCCACCTGGCCCGGTGGCAGCAAGGATCGCATGGTTTCCATCACCCGCCAACTTAAGTCACCATACAAATGGTAATTAGAAGAAAATGTATGTATTCCAAATTTTTTAATGCGGTCTGCTTCCTGAAAGTAAGGAGCGGCCATACTAATTCCTAATGCTTTTGCTTCGTCTGAACGCGATACAATACAGCCATCATTATTGCTTAAAACAATAATGGGTTTATTTTGTAAGGTGGGGGCAAAAAGCCTTTCACAGGAACAATAAAAACTATTGCAATCAATAATCGCTTGCACACTTCTTTAATTTAGATACACACTTATTTCAAAAATTTTTATTAATTATTATAAACCATGAATCACATAAGTTACCACGCCCCATGTTTTATAATCTTGTAAGTGTTCAATATGTATAGCACCATATTTTTTATTCTCAGGGAATAGTGTGATACTATGCGTTTGAATTTGTAAGCGGCGTACTAAAAATTCACCATTCAAAATTGCGACTACTACTTTACCTGTTTTAGGAGGGACACTTCGATCCACAATTAAAGTGTCGCCAATATGAATGCCAGCGCCGAGCATCGCATCACTGTTTACCCTAAAGAAAAAGGTAGCAGGTTTGTTGTGAATGAGTTGCTCATTGAGGTCAATGCCTCTTTCCATAAAGTCGTCAGACGCAGCTCCAAAACCAGTGGCGTTGGCCTGTACTATTTGACTGGACTGGTAGTTTTTATTAATTTGTTGGGTAGCGATGCCTTCGCTAGGGTCTTGATCAATGTATTCCATAAAACTAAATTTATTAGCAATATTAACTAAATTATTTAGTATTTTTATGAATATTTTCTAACGCTCATTTTGTACCTTGGGGGTTCAAATTGTGTGTTATGGATAAGCCGTTTTTTATTGATCCTAATATTGCTCGAGCAAAGACGATTGATACTAGCTTTTATTTGGAAACCAAATGGTTAGAAGCTTCTAAGGAAAAAATATTTTCGCCTAGTTGGCAGTATATTGGTCATACGGGCATGGTGTCAAAACCGGGTGATGCGCATCCATTTAAATTATTGGAAAATTATATTGACGAGCCTTTGGTATTGACAAAGGATGCGGAGGAGCATATTCATTGTCTTTCCAATGTATGTACCCACCGAGGAAATTTAATGGTATATGAGCCTTGTAGTGCGCAAAAACATTTGCGTTGTAAATACCATGGTCGCGCGTTTCATTTGGATGGCAAATTTATTTCCATGCCAGAGTTTAAGGATGTTGAAAATTTTATTCCTGAGAACAATCATTTACATCATTTACAATTATACCAATGGGGTCCATTGTTATTTACACAATTGAAAAAAGGATTAGGGCCTGAATTATTTTTTAGGGAGATGGAGGAGCGAATTGGTTGGTTGCCTATAAATGATTTAGTATTCGATGCAGCTAGGTCCAATGATTATTATATCAAAGCCAATTGGGCATTGTATTGTGAAAATTATTTAGAAGGATTCCATATTCCATTTGTGCATCCTGGTTTAAATGCATTTTTAGATTTTAAAGATTATTCAACTGAAATATTTAAGTATGCCAATTTGCAATTGGGCATTGCAAAAGAGGATGATCATTGTTTTGATATGCCCGCAGGGCATCCCGATGCAGGCAAACGAATTGCAGCTTATTATTTTTGGGTATACCCTAACATGATGTTTAATTTTTATCCTTGGGGATTATCATTGAATGTAGTAACACCGATTGATGCAGGAAATACCAAAGTGAGTTTTTTAAGTTTTGTATTTGATGCATCTAAATTAGGCAAAGGGGCAGGAAGTGGATTGGATACGGTGGAGCAAGAAGATGAAGAGGTGGTGCAGTATGTACAACAAGGCATTCGTTCTCGCTTTTATCATCATGGTCGCTACGCTACGCAACGAGAGCAGGGCACACACCATTTTCATAGTTTAATTGCGAATAGTATAAATGGTTAGGATGTTTTCTAAAGTATAAATACTATAAAATGCGGTTTGTTTTTATAATTTATTTGAGTTCATAAAACTTAAATAAAATGAAACAAATTAATTTAGTTGATTGCCTTAAAAAAGTTACCATTATTCCCATCGCCTTTTCTTTATTGATTGCTTGTGAAAAAGAAAGTAGTTCTTCAATTAAAGAGGCAAATGTAGCAACTATAGAATCGGATTTAGCATTGGTTAGGTCTATTGTTGGAAAGCGTGGAAACTTATTTGTAATGTCTTCTACTGACCCTAACGGGAAAATAAATAATGAGTCTGGTAAAAGCGCCAATTCATTATCAAGTAATATTAAAACAATAGAAATTAAAGATTTTAGCAAAATATTTGAATCTTTAACAAGTGATTCGATTTTCGCTACGGGTATTATGGTTAAAAAACAAGGTGATTCTTTACAATTAAGGTCAAATGCAATAAAGGTTAATGGTGAAAGGGCTGACGACGGCCCAGGTCCAGCAGGCTTATATAGGTTTACTTTTGGACCTTCAAGTGGAAATAATCCAAGCTTTTTTTCGAATTTGAATTTATCGTTTAATTCAAATTCTGATGGAAGTATTAGCGGTACTCCTTCATTATATTTTTCAGGAATTCAATTGTTTGGATGGCAGTCTCAAAATACATCTTTAGTGTCTTTTAATCCTTCCACTTTTGTTTCAACTTTTGCAGTAACAGGTGTTGCAACCTTTGGGATACAGATGGGTAGTGGTACGACCCTGGGTTGGGGATCAAATATAACGTTTTACATTTCAGTCAATATGGATGAGTTCGCAACAAAACCAGTTTCAATTTATACGTATAAATAATTTTTACTTAAGTTGTTCATTCGAAAATATACTATTGTCAATAACTAAAATGAATATAGAAGTAATAAGTTTCTATATTCATTTTAACTTTAAATTATTTATTATGAATTTAGCATTAGGGAATCAGGAAATACTCTTTTTGGCAGTGTTTGCGGCGTTGTTTTTTACTATGCTATTTTTGCTTTTAAAGTTTATTAAAAACGACAAGGCAAGAAATTTTGTTAAAAAAGTATACTATATTTTTTTAGTGGTAATTGCTATATTAATTGGCGTCTTAGTAATTAATTTAATTAGTTCAACTTTTTTCCCAACAAAGCCACAAATGGAGTTTGTGCCATCCAAATAGAAGATTTGTATTATTTCGCCCAACTAACCATCACATTCCAATCACTGCCAGTTTGGATATGATATTCATCTGCGAAGCTACCTTGGTTTAATGCGAAAGATAAATCCATTAAACTATTTAAATAGGCGAGTGGTTTCCCAACGGCTACGCCGCCAAATGTATTTTCAAATGGCATACTTCCTGTATAAATTAGTTTTTGCTTATTAAATATTTGGACTAAAATTTCATTTTTAGTATGTGTAATTGCATTAAATCGTTTCCAATTTTCTTGATCAATATTGGTCCAAACATTACCATACTGAATATCTAAAATAGAAATATTCCCTTTTAGTTTTCCATTTTGCAAAACGGCTTTTTGATAAGATAATGAAGTAATTGGATCATTGCTTATTTTGCCAACCTGTTCATAGCTGATGTTATGTGAGGCAAGTTTAGCTGCAGTATAGGCGTATACATCACGACCGTGAAAAGTGTAAGAGGCTCCTGAATTTTTTCTTCTATTATTCACTTCGTCAATTTCTCTAATGGAATCAATACCTAATGATTGTGCAATTAATGTAAGGGTTCCATTATCAGGAGTGACAATATAATGACCTGACTTAGTTTTTACAACAACTGATTTTCGATTCGTGCCAACACCAGGATCTACCACTGAAACAAACACTGTTCCTATAGGCCAATAAGGAACAGTTTGATCTAATCGATAAGCGGCTTCCCAAATATTATAAGCAGGGATATCGTGTGTTAAATCATATAGTTTTAAGTCAGGACTTACGCTACTAGCCACACCTTTCATTGCTGAAACTGCACCATCCTTTGTACCGAAGTCGGTTTGAAAAACAACAATACCATTTTGAGCATAAGTGTTTATGCATAAACAAATGGCAAACAATAAGTAGATGAACTTTTTCATATTTGATTATATAAAAGTGTTATTATTAATTTCCTGTTTAATAAATTATTCAAGATATATGAATGAAAAAAGTCCAGACGAATCTGGACTTTAAAGTTATTTAAAAAAACGAGGATTAAAATTTGTAAACTAATCTGGTAAACATTCTTAATCCATTGTAACCCATTTGAACTCCGTCCCATGGACCACCTGTTTCGTTGTCGCCAGCCCAACCCTTAGCTAAAGGATTGATCGCATAGTCAGGGTGAACATTAAAGATATTATCAATACCAGCAACAACAGATACTTTCTTTGTTAACTGAACGTTCATGTATAAGTCGGTTGTGAACTTGCCTTTATAGTTAAATATTTCAGGAACCAATGTGTTTCCTGTTGCATCAGCATCGGCCGGAACTTCAGGATTAATACCATCGCCATTCACGCCAAATCCTGTTAAAGCAACATCGCCAAAGTAGGTAATTCTAGCGCCTACACTTATTTTATTTTTAGTGTAGTCAAAGCTTGTAGCAAATTTAGATTTTGGTGCTGATGCTTTTAAGAAATATTTTTCTCTGTCACTAAAGAAGGTGCTTGCATTGTATTCATTTGTATTTAAAGCATCTGGCACATGTATTGCATCGATAGTAATTCCTTGGAAATTAGCAACAAACAAAAACTTGAATTTTTCTTTGTCGGAAATTCTCTTTTGATAATCAACTACTACATCAATACCTGTATTGGTGGTATTAACAGCATTTGCAAAAAACTGTGCAGTGGAAACACCCAAGTCATTTAATTTACTTGTGAATGCAGTTGGTAAGCTAGCATCACCTGAACTAAATAAGCCAGATAAAACTACACGGTCCTTCATTTTAATGCTGTATCCGTCAACTGTAAAGGTTAAACCTTTAACAGGTTTCCAAGAAAATCCTAAACTCATATTGTTAGAGGTTTCTTGTTTTAAATCAGGAATACCAGCCAATTTTGTAAGTGGATCGTTGTTTCTAGAAACTCTTGATTGAACCAACTGACCTTGTGAGAAGGAAGTAAGTGTATTACTAAAGTATTTTTGTTGTAATGAAGGGGCGCGATAACCAGTGCTAAAGGAACCTCTTAAATTAAAGTTGTCTGTAACTTTATATCTGAAAGATGTTTTATAAGTTGCGACACCACCAAAATCAGAATAGTTTTCTAAACGTACAGCACCTGTTAATAATAAACTTGACGTTGGAGTATATTCCAAATCGCCGTATAATCCTGTTACAATTCTGCTTGCATTTACTTTATCTGCAGGACTAAATCCTGGAAAACCTTGTGCACCTGGTGCTTGCTCTAAACCAAAACTATTAGGGAAAACTTTATATGATGCTGGTTCACCTCTAAAGATTGAATAATTTTCAACTCTAAACTCAGATCCAAATGAAACTTTAACACCACCATTATTTACTTTACCATAAAGTTTACTTAAATCTAAATTAGTAGTGCTTTGTAGGAAATTAAATCCACCATCGTCAAAACTAGTTTGAGAAACATCTCCAATATTAGAAGCATTAAAAGTACCTGCTCCAAAGTAATGGAAATTATTATTACCAACTGTTGAGCTAAAGTCCCAATCCCAACCTGTTGCTGTTGATTTTGAAAAACCTGCAACCATTGACAAATCTTGGATATTTGCTTGAATACGTGGGTTATAACTAGTATCGCCTTGACCTGTTACAAACATAATATCTGGTACATAAATTAAAGCGCCAGTTTCATCAACTGGGAAACGACTTGGTTTTGCGGACCAGTTTCTTGTATAAGCATAAGCGTCAGACTTTTTACTATTTACACCACCAAAAGCATAAAATTTAATACCATCACCCATTGGAACTTCCATATTCATCATAGCGCCAATTGATTTCATAGAACCATCACCAAAACCTTGTCTCCAAGTATTAGTTGGTAAACCATCTTCTGCTGGTGCCTGTCTGAATGTTTTACCTTGACTATTTAAATCAAGTGATACATTAATGAAGCCTCCTTGTTTACCAATATCAAATCCTCTGTTAACGGTTAAGTTTTGTGTAATACCATCTAATGCACCGAATGAAGAATTATATAAATAATTACGATCATTTTTGACTGCATAAGTATTGTATTTGTTATCATAATATCCAGCAATACCAGTAGATATATTCCACTCTTTTGTATTCTTTTTTAAGACCACGTTCATAACACCTGCAATGGCATCAGATCCATATTGTGCTGAAGCACCATCTCGTAAAATTTCAATACGGTCAACTGATGATTGAGGGAAGCCATTTAAATCTACTCCCGAATTTCCTCTTCCTCTTGTTCCAAATAAACCAACAAATGCAGTGCTATGGCGTCTCTTTCCATTTATCAAAACCAAAGTTTGATCAGGACCTAAACCTCTTAAAGTACCAATGTCAATGTGGTCAGCACCATCAGCTCCTGATTGCTTATTATAATTAAATGAAGGAGCAACGAAATTTAAAGTGGATGTTAAATCCATTCTTGCAGTATTTAATCCAACTTCGGATAACTTGATCACGTCTACTGGAACGGGTGATTCAGTTTTTACACGTCCACCACCTCTGCTACCTACTAATATTACATCTTGTAATTCATTCACAGCAGTTTTTAATTGTATTATCATGTTACCTGTACTCGCAGCTGCCTTTTTTGTTTCGAATCCAACGGAAGAAATTTCTAAAGTTTCTCCAATTTTTGCACTTACAAAAAATGCGCCACTAATATTAGTTGACACAATAGTTTTGCTTGAGGAAGCCTTAATTGTTGCTCCAACTAAAGGAACACCTTTGCTGTCAGTTACAGTTCCAGATATTTTTTGCGTTTGAGCAAATGAATAAATGGAAAACAGCATGAATAAGAAAAATGATACTGAATGTTTTAAAATTGATTGCATATGAATAAGTTATATGGGTAAATTTAGCACTTTTTCCCGTTTTTTATATGATATTAGTTACTTTTAAGCTCATATAAAGATGATTACAAACACTATGGACGATGTTTTAGTACATATAAATAAATTATATAAGACAATTAACTCGGTTGATTGGGAGCAAATATCTAAGATTCCACAAAGTGGAGGCGATAGAGTTTATTATAGAATCGTGCAGGGCTCAAATTCTTGGATAGCTACTTATAATATGAACATTAAGGAGAATGAAACATTTTTGTATTTCTCCAATCATTTTCATGCAAGAAAATTACCTGTTCCAAAAATACTGGCAGTTAGTGATGACAAATCCATTTACATACAAACTGATTTAGGTAATGTTTCTTTGTTAGAAGTTTTAGAAAAAGAAGGCAAAACGGAATATGTATTTTCATTGTTCCAAAAAAGTCTAAAAGCCTTAGCACAATTACAAGTTAACGGGGGTAAAGATTTAGACTATTCCTTTTGTTTAACATCAAAAGAATTTGGGAAGCATTCTATTTTGACGGATTTACTTTATTATAAATATTATTTTTTAGACACTTTGCAATATCCATATGATAAGCAAGCGTTAATTGATGAGTTTGAATTGTTAAGTGATCGTTTAGCAAGTAAAGAGTTAAATCATTTTTTATTTAGAGATTTTCAAAGTAGAAATATCATTGTAAATAATGATGAGGTTTATTTTATAGATTTCCAAGGAGGCATGCAAGGGGGTTTATCCTATGATGTTGCTTCCTTGTTATGGCAAGCAAAGGCAGAACTTTCAAATGAATGGAAACAAAAATTAGTTGACTACTACATAAGCGAAGTGCAAAAATTATTGCCCACTGCTATGGATGAAACTAAATTCAAACAACAATATGAAGGCTTTGTATTACTTCGTTTATTACAAGTATTAGGGGCATACGGTTTTAGAGGATTGTTTGAACGTAAGGCACACTTTTTAAGTAGTATTCCGCTGGGTTTAAGAAACTTAAAAAACTTTTTATCCATTTCTCCTTTGAGTGCAGAAACACCTGTTTTTGCAAGCATTTTAAATTGGATGGTAACGGATGAAGTGATTGAAAGATTTACACCAACCATAGCAAATGAAAATACACCTTTAGTCATAACCATTAATAGTTTTAGTTATAAAAAAGGGTTGCCCAAGGATGAAACTGAAAATGGCGGTGGTTTTATTTTTGATATGCGTGGTATTCTGAATCCAGGTAGGTTTGATGCGTATAAAAAATTATCTGGTCAAGACAAACCAGTTCAAGATTTTTTAGAACAAAGAACAAAAATGAATACTTTTTTAAATAGTGTTTGGGATTTGATTGACATTACGGTTGAAAATTATTTATCAAGAGATTTTGAATCTCTGCAAATTAATTTTGGATGCACGGGGGGACAACATAGAAGTGTATTTGCTGCCGAGCAAACTGCGAGACATTTAAGAAATAAATTTAAGGTCAAAGTAATTTTAGAACATACCAATAAAAACAATTGGGTAAAATAATTGACAATGCGTGCAATGATACTGGCTGCTGGCTTGGGTACTAGGTTAAAACCTTTTACGGATAAACATCCTAAAGCATTAGCCGTAGTTAATGGAAAGTCCTTACTACAAAGGAATGTCGAATATTTATTATCCTATGGAATTTCTGATATAATTGTAAATGTGCATCATTTTGCTGATCAAATTGTAACGGCTATTCATGAAAATAAAGGATGGGGTGCCAATATCAGTATTTCAGATGAAACCGATGAAGTGTTAGAAACAGGAGGAGGCTTATTACGTGCTGCGAGTTACTTTGAAAACGAAGATCGATGGTTAGTTATGAATGCAGATATATTAACCAATTTAGATTTACATAAATTAATAGCTGCAGACGAATCCAATGCCGTTAAAGCAGAAGGTGATTTAGTAGCCACTTTAGCAGTTACAGATAGAATATCTAGTCGAAATTTAATTTTCAACACATCAGGCACTTTGTGTGGATGGAAGAATAATAATACGGGACAAGAAAAATGGGCTAATCCATTAAGAGACCCCAATTCTGCAGTTCCAAAGGCTTTTAGCGGCATTCAAATTATTCATGCTTCTTTTTTCAAGGAAGTAGCATTAAGTGGAAAGTTTTCATTAATTGATGCCTACTTGCAGTTGGCACAACATTTGGCAATTCATTTTTACGATCATAGTGAAGGTATTTTATTGGATGTTGGCAAGCCAGAAAGTTTAGAAAAAGCGGCTACTATTTTTAAATAGCTTAGCTAATTACTACCAGAAGCTCATAATTTAATTGGACAAACCTGCACTTGATTAAGCTAAGCTGCCAATCACTTACACTTTAATGTAAATCTTTTTCTTATCTAATAGGTATGCAAGACAAAACATAAAGCTGATAAAGCATAAGGCATAAACAAATGAACCAACGCGTAAATCGTTATTTATATTTTTGCAAATATTTTCGTAAAACCATGGCAGCACTGATGTGTAAACCTTCTCTCCTTCATCATTGATATGATCTGTCCATCTTAATAAAGCTAATACCCTTGGCAAAAACCCGCTCAAAACAAAAATGAATAGTGGGTTCTTTCCAAATACGTCAAAAAAATGACTCCATTTTCCTTTCGCTTCCTTAAACTCTAATAAATAAATAAACATTCCAAGTGTAATCATAGCAAGGCCTGTAGTGTATAATACATAACTGCTTGTCCATATTTTTTTATTAATAGGGAAGCTAAAATCCCAGATATATCCTGCTAAAACAAGTACTACGCCGGTTAATAAAATCTGTGCTAGCATCTCAAAACTTTTGCCCTTTAGCTGAATGTATTCACCTACTAAAAAACCTAAAATTACTTGTACAATAGCGGGCAATGTACTTATTAATCCTTCTGGATCAAATGGAACACCTTCTCCTTTATAAATATGTGAAACACCTAAAATTAATTGATCAATACTATTTCCAAAGTAGCCCGAGAGGCTATAAGGATTTCCTGGTGCACCTAGTAAAATATTTAGTATCCAATAAGTAACTAAAATCATCATACCTATAAAAAGGGAAATTTTGGATTTGCCATAATAAACAATCACAGATGCGAAAAAATAACAAAGTGCAATGCGTTGTAAAACACCTAAAATTCGAATGTTCTCCCATGTTTTAAATACCAATTGATTGTCTGACCATTTTACAAATGGGCTCCAATTCAAAAACAGCCCAATTAAAAAAATAAGGATGGTTCTTTTAATTACTTTTTTCCAAAATTCATTCGTAGTCCCTAAAGCTAGTTTAGGCATTACAAAACTCATTGCATTGCCTACAGCAAACAAAAAGAAAGGGAATACCAAATCCGTGGGAGTGCAACCATGCCATGAAGCATGTCCCAATGGGCTGAAAATATGGCCCCAGGAACCTGGATTGTTCACCAAAATCATGAGTGCAACAGTAGCACCCCTGAAAACGTCTAAGGAATAGTATCTTTGTTGGTTCATCATGTTATTAGGAGTATAAATATTAACAATTTCATGCTTTTATATATCGTCAAAATAATATCTTTGTAAGATACAAATTCAGATGCAAAAAAATATATTAATTACAGGGGGAGCAGGATTTATTGGATCGCATGTAGTGCGTTTAATGGTGACAAAATATCCTGATTATCAAATTTTTAATTTAGATGCCTTGACGTATGCAGGCAACTTAGAAAATTTAAAGGATATTGAAAAGTCACCTAACTATCATTTTGTTAAGGCAAATATTTTAGACGCCGAATCCTTAAAAGAAATTTTCCAAAAACATCGTATTACGGATGTTATTCATTTGGCTGCTGAGTCACATGTGGATCGTTCAATCGTTTCGCCATTGGATTTTGTTTATACGAATGTTATTGGTACAGTAAACTTATTAAATACAGCAAAGGATTTTTGGAAAGGCGATTTAAGTTATGAAAATGCTCATGACGGAACATGGGATAAAAAAAGAGATCATTTATTTTATCATATTTCTACTGACGAGGTTTATGGTACTTTGGGTAAGGAAGGTTTGTTTAAAGAGACCACGCCTTATGATCCAAATTCTCCTTATTCTGCAAGTAAAGCAGCAAGCGATCATTTTGTAAGAGCTTACGGAGAAACATATCACTTACCTATAGTTGTTTCCAATTGTTCTAATAATTATGGTCCTAATCATTTTCCTGAAAAATTAATTCCTTTATTCATCCATAATATCATCAACAAAAAATCATTGCCTGTATATGGTGATGGTTTATATACCCGTGACTGGTTGTATGTTATTGACCATGCGCGTGCAATTGATTTGATTTTTCATGAAGGTAAAAAGGGAGACACTTATAATATTGGTGGATTTAATGAGTGGACCAATATTGATTTAGTGAAATTATTATGCACTCAAATGGATGAGAAATTAGGACGCGCAAAAGGAGAAAGCGAAACATTGATTACTTATGTAAAAGATCGACCAGGTCATGATCGTCGTTATGCTATTGATGCTACCAAATTAAATAAGGAATTAGAATGGACTCCATCGGTTACTTTTGAGCAAGGATTGGCTGCAACCATTGATTGGTATTTAGCTAACACAGCTTGGTTGGAAAATGTAACGAGTGGTGCTTATCAAGCTTATTATAATGATATGTATTCAAACAGATAAGCATAATAAACAAATTAATATTTATTGAAAGAGCATGAGAATTGAGCAGACCCCCCTTAAAGATTGTTTTATTATTCACGAGAAAGTGCATGGTGATGCAAGAGGGTATTTTATAGAAACTTTTAATCAAAGAGACTTTAAGGCAGCTACTGGATTAGACATTGAGTTTGTACAAGACAACCAATCAAAATCCTCAAAAGGAGTGCTAAGAGGTTTGCATATGCAAAGAGGTTCATCGGCGCAAGCAAAATTAGTAAGGGTATTGGCTGGTTCGGTATTGGATGTAGCGGTTGATTTAAGAAAAGGTTCTCCAAGTTTTGGTCAGCATTTTACTATTGAATTAACTGCAGATAATCACAAACAATTTTTTGTGCCTGCTGGATTTGCACATGGATTTGTGGTGTTAAGTGAATCGGCAACCTTCTTTTACAAGGTTGACAAGTTTTACGAACCAGGTAATGAGGTAGGAATCATGTATAACGATGCAGATTTAAATATAGATTGGAAGTTAGCTGACAATGTATTAATATTATCAGATAAAGACAAAGTATTAGGAAGCTTCGCGGAATATGCCGCGAGTTTATAAAAAATAAAAATTTGGTTATGATTTGAGCACGAAAGTGCGAAAACATAAACACAAATAAAAAATAAAAAATTAGGTTTATGAAGGGAATCATATTAGCAGGCGGATCAGGTACAAGGTTATATCCTATTACCAAAGGAATCAGTAAGCAGTTAATGCCTATTTATGATAAACCTATGATTTATTATCCTTTGTCCGTATTAATGTTAGCGGGCATTAAGGAAGTTTTAATTATTACGACACCCGAGGACAATGATCAGTTTAAAAGATTATTGGGTGATGGTTCAGAAATTGGATGTCAATTTAGTTATGCTGTACAAGCAGTGCCAAATGGACTTGCACAAGCATTTGTAATTGGTGCTGATTTTATTGGTAAGGACAAAGTTTCCTTGGTATTAGGTGATAATATTTTTTATGGTGCTGGCTTTAGTAAGTTGGTACAGTCCTTTAATGATGTAGAAGGAGCTGCCGTATTTGCTTATGAGGTAAACGATCCAGAAAGATATGGTGTGGTTGAGTTTGATGAAAATAATAATGCCTTATCACTAGAAGAAAAGCCTAAAGCGCCAAAGTCAAATTTTGCAGTTCCTGGACTGTATTTTTATGACAATGATGTAGTAGAAATTGCAAAGAACATTCCAGCTTCGCCTAGAGGGGAGTATGAAATAACTGATGTAAACAAGGTTTACTTAGAGCATAAAAAATTACAAGTGGGTATCATGAATCGTGGTACAGCATGGTTGGATACGGGCACTTTTGAATCATTGGCTGATGCTTGTGAATTTGTTAGGGTAATTGAGAAAAGACAAAGCCAAAAAATAGGATGTATCGAGGAGGTTGCCTACCGTATGGGTTTTATTGACAAGGCACAATTATTGGTTTTAGCGGATAAATATGCCAAAAGTGGGTATGGGGAGTACCTAAGAGGCTTAAAAAAGTAAATTTCACTGAACTTTTCTGCAATTGTATTGTTCTTAGGTTATGTCATCTTATACAATTAAGGATTTAGAACAAATATCTGGGATTAAAGCCCATACTATTCGTATTTGGGAACAACGTTACCATTTCCTACAACCCCAACGTACTGAGACCAACATAAGGTCCTATTCTGCCGATGAATTAAAAATCATCCTTAACGTCTCCCTTTTAAATAAATATGGGTACAAAATTTCCCATATCGACAAAATGAATCTTGACGAGATTGAGGAAAAGATTTTGGGCTTAAATCAAATGGATGCAGAAAAGGAGAGAGTGGTGAATGCCTTGATCAAGGACATGGTTTCCTTAAACATGGTCTCCTTTGAAAGACAATTAGATGCCTATATTGTAAGTAAGGGAATTGAAAAAACAATTACTGAAATTATATTCTCATTCCTTGAAAGAGTAGGCGTACTATGGATTACGAATCACATTAATCCTGCACAGGAGCATTTAGCATCAAATATTATTAGACAAAAAATTATTTTAGGTATTGAAAAATTGCCTAAAATTTATCAGTCTGCAAAGTTGATTGTATTATTTATGCCTGAGGGTGAATACCATGAAATTGGCTTATTATTTGTTCATTACTTATTGAAACTAAAAGGTCATAACGTTGATTATTTAGGTACAAACGTACCATTAGTCGACCTGAAGTATTTAACTGAATTCAAAAAGGTTGATTACATATACTCACATATAACAGCTCCTATCAAAGGGTTCAAATTGAATAAGTTCATGGAACAATTGGAGCAAATCAATAGTAGTATCCCAATTATTCTGACCGGACTAATGGTTCAAGAATATAAGCAACCATTGCCTGGGCATATCAAAATCATGAAGTCTTTGTCTGAAACAATGACCATTTTAACTAGTTTGTAAAATCTAATAGCTAGTTTGGTCCCCAATTTTTTTGTTCGATTTTGTACAATTAGCAGGAAATCAATGAATTAACATGAATTTTCTTTTTGTTTAATAATTTTTTTAAAAAATTAAACAGAATATGCATTAATACCCCTAATTTTGTTTAGCATTATTAAATAATAGTTAAACAAAATAATATGTCAAACGCAGAATTTAGCTTACTCCTTACTGAAAACGCAGAATTTCTAAGACCATTTGCGATTAATCTAACTAAAGATCATGAATCTGCTAAGGATTTATTCCAGGAAACCTTATTTCGTGCATTTTCAAACAAAGACAAGTACAATGTAGGAACGAACATAAAGGCGTGGTTATATACCATAATGCGTAACATATTTATCAACGATTACCGTAAGCGTTCAAAGCAATCAGTTATCAATGATAGTACACCAAACGATTTTATCATTGATCAAACACATACAAAAGTATTAAATCAAGGTATTACTAATTTGAACATGCGTGAAGTGAATCAAATGATATTTGAATTACCTGAATTATTTAGAATCCCATTTAATTTGTATTTTGAGGGATATAAATACAATGAAATTGCAGATGAGCTTGGTGAGCCATTAGGAACTATTAAAAGTCGAATTCACTTTGCAAGAAAAATTTTGAAACAAAAAATTGAAAGATATTAATACAAATATGGTTACCCCCAAAAAAGCTTTAGTTATTGGTGCTGGATTTGCGGGTCTATCAGCGGCTACTTTTTTAGCAAATAAAGGCTGGGATGTTACTGTTTTAGAAAAGCATGATTTGCCAGGGGGAAGAGCAAGAAAATTTGAAGCGCAAGGTTTTGTGTTTGACATGGGCCCAAGTTGGTATTGGATGCCCGATGTTTTTGAAAAATACTTTTCAAATTTTGGAAAGAAGGTTTCCGATTATTATGCATTAAAAAGACTGGATCCTTCGTATCGAGTATATTTTGATAGTAACACTTGGGACATACCATCGAATTACGCAGCATTGCAAAATTTATTAGAATCTGTTGAACCTGGTGCGGGTAAGGCCTTGGATAAATTCATGGAGGAGGCTAAGTATAAGTATGAAGTAGGTGTGGGTAAACTGGTGCATAAACCTGGCCAGTCACTGATAGAATTTATTGAATGGGATGTGATTAAAGGTGTTTTCAAATTGGATATTTTCCAATCTATGAAAAAACATATTGCACGTTTTTTTAAGCATCCACATATTCAAATGCTCATGGAATTTCCAGTTTTATTTTTAGGAGCATTACCAGAAAAAACTCCTGCTTTATATAGCTTAATGAACTATGCTGATATTAAGGGTGGCACTTGGTATCCTGAATTTGGTATGTATAGTATTGTGAATGCTATGTATAAGGTAGCATTAGAACAGGGTGTGAAATTTAAATTTGGGGAACAGGTAACTAGCATACAAGTACAAAATGGAATAGCAGTAAATGCTAGTGCAACAAATAAGTTGACTAATGAACAAAGCATTCATGTATTTGATGTAGTTGTTGGGGCGGGTGATTATCATCATATTGAAACTCAATTATTAGATCAAAAATATCAGTCTTATTCTGCTTCCTATTGGGATAGCAGACTCCTTGCGCCAAGTTCCTTATTATATTATGTAGGCCTTAATAAAAAATTGCATGGTGTAACCCATCACTCGTTATTTTTTGATACTGATTTTGGGGTACATGGAAAAGAAATATATACCAACCCTGCTTGGCCTAGCAATCCGTTGTTTTATGCGAGTGTGCCTTCAGTAACTGATGCGACTGTTGCACCTGAGGGAATGGAAAATTTGTTTTTGTTAATTCCAGTTGCCGCAGGATTAGAAGGGGATACGGAAGAAATTCGTGAAAAATATTTTCAACAACTCATTAAAAGATTAGAGCAAAAATGGGGTCAATCTATAGCCGACGCGATTGTATATAAACGCTCCTTTGCAGTAGCTGATTTTAAATCTGAATATCATTCTTTTAAAGGAAATGCTTATGGATTGGCAAATACTTTATTACAAACAGCAATTTTAAAGCCTTCTTGTAAAAGTAAAAAGGTAAAAAACTTATATTACACTGGTCAATTAACAGTTCCTGGTCCCGGTGTTCCACCAAGTTTAATTAGTGGGGAGGTCGTGGCCGGATTAATTAACCATGAATTTAAAAATAATTAAATGTCGTCGTATCAATTATATAATGAAGTAACTGCGCATACAAGTAAGTATACTACTTTGCGATATAGTTCAAGTTTTTCGT
>JBDKFR010000009.1:0-32235 GCA_039798645.1 Bacteroidota bacterium | reverse complement strand
TTTTACCCAACCCCTTTCTTCTAGCTTTTAATGGCCAATTGGTATTAATTTTTTTACCAGCTGATTCGATTATAATATTAACATTACCTGGCTTTGCCGTTTCACTTATTACTAAATCAGCTGCTATATAATGTCCATTGCTGAAATGATGTACTTTTTGCAATTGAACTCCTGGATATTGAATTTTCAGCGTAGCATTTGAAAAATTTTCATTGGAAGCTCTAATTAAAACCTGCACTTGTTTGTTTTTCATGTTAACAAACCAATTACTTGGATAAAACTCAACTGCTTGTGCATTAAGTATGTTAATCATGCATATAAATCCAACCCATCCTAATATTACTTTTTTCATATTTTCTTTTCTTATACTGCGTTTATCGCTTTTTTGTTATTTTCTTCTTTGATGATTAGGACACAAATGATACTTGCTAAAATTAATAAGCCACCTCCAATTTGCACTGCCATTAATCGATCATTATGTAAATATTCAGACATAATTTTTCCAAAAAATAGTGACGCTATAATTTCTGGTAAAACAATAAAAAAATTAAATATACCCATATAAATTCCCATTTTTTGTTCAGGTATAAACCCAGCTAACATTGAATAAGGCATTGATAAAATAGATGCCCATGCAATTCCTACTAAGCCCATGCTTACATATAAAAAGTTAACATTTTGAACATAATACACCGATATTAATCCAATACCTCCTAATAAAAGACACATAGCATGTGTATACTTTTTCCCTAATAAGCCAACCCAAAATGATAAGGTAAATGAAAACCCAAAAGTGACTAAATTCAATATGGCACTTGTCGCCCCTGCATGTTCCACTCCAATGGTGTATGCAGTTTTAATTGCCTCTACATTACTGTCACTATCGCCATGAAAAAGTTGTCTTGCTACACCCGGTGTATAATAAAACCACATTAAAAATAGTCCTGGCCAGGTAATGAAATTTACTAAAGCCAATCTTTTCATTTGAACAGGCATATTAGTAATAGACTCATATATTTCAGAAAATATTGACCCCTTACTTACCTCTTTATTTTCATTGATAGTTTCAGAAGGTGGATATTCTTTGCTTCTTAATATGGTATACATCACTGCAACAAAAAAAACTGCGGCACCAATATAAAATGAAAATAAAATATTTTGAGGAATAACCCCTTTCGCACTTATTCTTGAAACACCAAACCATTTAACTAATAATTGAGGTAGATATCCTGCAATAAATGATGCTAATCCAATAAACATACTTTGCATTGAAAAACCGAAGGATCTTTGCTTGTCATTTAAATTATCTGCAACAAATGCCCTAAATGGCTCCATGGTAACATTTATACTTGAATCTAAAATCCATAACACACCTGCCGCCATCCAAACGCTTGATGAGTTAGGCATAATAAATAATAAAGCCGAACTAAATATGGCACCAATCAAAAAGAAAGGACGACGACGTCCCAATTTTGGATGCCATGTTCTATCACTCCAATATCCAATTATAGGTTGAATGATTAATCCTGTCATTGGAGCCGCTAACCATAAACCAGGAATTTGTTCTGGAGATGCACCAAGGAATTCATAAATGGCACTCATATTATTCATTTGCAAACTCCAACCAAATTGAATTCCAAAAAAGCCAAAACACATATTCCAAATTTGCCAAAAACTTAATTTCTTCTTCTCTCCTGTATAAGCTGTATTCATATTTAATTTTTTTATATTACAAAACCATTTGGAATTATAGCACCTTTTTTCACTACTACAATACCATCTTTAATGGTATATAATGGATGATCTGTTTTCTCCAAATGTGCCCCACCCTTAATTGAAACATCATTACCAATAGAACAATTTTTATCAACAATCGCATCTTCAATTACACATCTTTCACCAATACCTAAAATGGGTTGTCCGATTTTATTTTTTGCTTGAATTTGTTCAATTGTTTCGTAGTAATCACATCCCATGATGTAGGCATTTTTTATGACCGTACCTGTCCCAATTCTTGATCTAATACCAATAACTGATTTTGTAATTGACGCAGCATGTATGATGGAACCTTCGGCAACAATTGCTTGATTAATTTGTGTACCACTAATTTTAGCTGGCGGTAACATTCTTGACCTTGTATAAACGGTTTGCGCGCTGTCAAATAAATTAAATGGAGGTATTTCATCCGTCAAAGCAATATTGGCTTCGAAGAAGGAATATATATTTCCAATATCTGTCCAATATCCATCATATTGATAACTAATCACTTTGTAATGTGCAATAGAATCAGGAATAATTTCTTTTCCAAAATCAGTGGCATTTGCATGCACTTCATTCAATAGTTTATAGAGTATTTCTTTATTAAAAACATAAATTCCCATAGAAGCTAGATAATTTCTGCCTTGTGCTTGCATGGCATCACCCGTATCACTCACCCATTCAGGTAGTAATTCTTTTTTAGGCTTTTCAATAAATGATGTAATAACATTTTCATCATTAGACTTTAATATTCCAAACTCGGGTGCCTCCCTATCACCTACAGGAATGGTTGCAATAGTTAATGCCGCACCACTTTTTTTATGTGCATCAATCATTGCACTAAAATCCATTTGATATAACTGATCGCCACTTAATATTAAAACATATTCAAAATCCAATTTATCTAAATGTCTTAGGGATTGTCTCACTGCATCAGCAGTACCTTGGAACCAACCCGGATTATCAGGGGTTTGTTCGGCAGCTAATATGTCAACAAAGCCTGAGCTAAAAGCACTAAAATGATATGTATTTTTTATGTGTTGATTTAAAGAAGCCGAGTTGAATTGTGTTAATACAAATATTCGGTTCAAATTACTATTGATGCAATTACTAATTGGGATGTCAACTAGTCGATATTTTCCAGCAATTGGAACAGCAGGTTTTGACCTTCTCGCCGTCAAAGGGGAAAGTCTTGACCCAGCACCTCCTCCTAAAATAATTGAAACTGTTTCTTTAGCATAAATTGCCATAAGACATCATTTTAATAATTAAATAATTGATTTATATACATTATCGTAAGCCTTTACTACCGATTCCCAACTATGATCTATTTCCATACACCTAGCAACTAATTTTTTCATTTGATCCTGGTTATGAAATAAAGCAATAGCACGCTCGATTGAATAAACTATATCATTTTCATTAGCGTGCAAAAAACGAATGCCAAATCCATTATCATCCCCCATATCAGTAACTGTGTCATGCAAACCACCAGTGTCTCTAACCATTGGAATGGTTCCATATCTCAAAGAATACATTTGATTCAGACCACATGGCTCCACCCTGCTTGGCATTAATAAAAAGTCAGCAGCAGCGTAAGCTTCATGTCCCACTTTTTCATCATACCCAATGAAAGTATTATACACACCAGGATATAATTGTACTAAATAATTTAAAGCTGACTCAACGGAAGTGTCTCCCGAACCAATAATTAAAAAATTGGCTCCACAATTTGTTTTATCTAGTGCATGTTGTATTGCTCCTGGCAAAACATCGGCTGCTTTTTCGCCCACTAATCTTCCTATAAAAATGATCAAGGGCTTTTCGATATCCAAATTAAATCGGTTACAAATTGCAACCTTGTTTTTTCTTTTACCTTCCATCACGTTTGCAATCGTATAATGAAATGGAATCATCGGGTCTGTTGCAGGATTCCAAACGTCGGCATCAATGCCGTTTAAAATACCAATGCACTTGCCTTTTTCTAATTCGAATAATTTTTCTAAACCATTTGAATGCAATACCAACTCATGCATATAAGTTGGACTTACCGTTGTTACTTTATCCGCACATTTTACAGCTGCTGCTAATGGGTTAATAGTATTGTTCCATTCAAGCAACCCCTTTTTCCAACTATCCCAACGTGGAATTAAAATGCTTTTATCCCATCCCATTGCTCCATGGTATTGTGCATTATGAATGGTCAGCACCGTTTTTATGTTTTGTAATTGCTGGTAATCATAACAATGCTTCATCATAAACGGAACGAGTCCTGCTTGATGATCATGGCAATGAATTAAATCAGGCTGAACTGCCCAATGTTTTAACCAGTTTAAGGTGGCAATTTGAAAACCTATAAAACGATCATTGTCATCGGTATAACCATAAATTTTTGGTCTGTCTAATAATCCATTAATATCAACCAGGTATAAATCAAACCCAAGTTCATTCGTTTTTAATTTTATAATCGTATAGTTAAAAAACCAATCACCTAAATTTGCATTGCCTTTGAAATGAACCTCCCATTCATTTTGTTCAAGAAATTTAGTCTTATACATTGGCATAACAACACATGCCTTTTCCCCTAATTGGTTTTGATACTTTGGCAATGCTCCAACAACATCTGCTAAACCGCCAGCTTTTGCCATTGGGTAACACTCAGCGCTTATATGAACAATAACCATTTGTATGAAATATTAGCTTTCAATTTACAATTTTGTCCTTACATTACCAATCTGCTTTTATTATAGACTGAAAATGAATTTTTTATCCATTTTTTAGTATTTTACGTTATCGATTGCTTCTTAAACTATTAAACTAACGAATGTTATGAGCCAAACCAAACAGCCCACTAATACTGGTGCGCTTTCTACCCTCATTGTAGTATTTTTTTTCTGGGGATTTATTGCTTCAAGTAATAGCGTTTTTATCCCTTTTTGTAAACACAAATTCAATTTAGACCAATTTCAAAGTCAATTGGTAGACTTCGCATTTTATCTAGCATATTATATAGGCGCCTTGGGATTATTCGCATATGGTGCTTTTGGTGGAAAAGACCTAGTTGGAAAATGGGGCTATAAAAAAAGTATTGTATATGGATTATTATTTTCGGCAATAGGTGCTGCGGCAATGATTATAGCAGTTAATGCCAATACATTTACAGGCATGTTGGTGGGTTTATTTATTGTAGCCTTAGGATTTTCCTTACAACAAACTGCTGCGCAACCTTTCGCCATTGCTTTAGGTGATGAAAGTACTGGTGCAAGCAGGGTAAATTTAGCGGGTGGCGTCAATTCATTTGGCACAACAATTGGTCCTATCGTAGTTGCTTTTGCTTTATTTGGAACTGCTGCAGCGATAACCGATGAACAAATTGCCTCTTTAAGCTTAAGCAAAGTTGTTATATTATATAGTGCCGCAGGTTGCTTATTTTTAGCAGCTGCTGCTTTATTCCATTTTTCTAAGAAAGTGCCAGCAGGTATAAGTGAAGAAAAAATCGAACCAGCCAACAAAGCATTGTATTTGCTACTAATCATGACTGGTGTGTTAGTTATTATGTTTGTACCCATTTTTAATAGTTATAAAATTGATCCAAGCACCTTAACGGATGCAACAAAATTGGAACTTGAAACAACTAGATTAAAATGGCTATTTGGTGCATTAGCAACCGTAGTAGTTGGTTTATTATTCGCTAACTTCTCAGCACAAAAAAATGAAAATGGTTGGGGTGCGATGAAATATCCCCAATTGGTTTTAGGTATGCTTGCCTTATTTGTATACGTAGGTGTTGAAGTAGCTATAGGCTCAAACCTTGGTGAATTATTAAAACAAAAAGATTTTGGAAGTATCCCATCCTCTAAAATCGCGCCATATATTTCAATGTATTGGGGAAGTATGATGATTGGCCGTTGGGCTGGCGCTATTTCTGCTTTTGAATTTAAAAAGAAAATAAACCAGATTTTAACGGTGATTGTTCCATTAGTTGCATTTGGTATTGTAATTGGTGTTAATGGAATTGCTCAATATGACATGAGTCCATTGTACTTATATATAGTTTGTATTTTCATTCAAATAGGTGCATTCTTCTTAAGTAATGACAAACCAGCAAAAACTTTATTGATATTTAGCATCATTGGTGTTGTAGCCATGTTGGTAGGTATTTTTAACACCGGTAATATTGCTATTTATGCATTTTTAACCGGTGGTATTGCTTGTTCCATTATGTGGCCATCCATTTTTGCATTATCAGTTGCAGGACTTGGAAAATATACAACACAGGGGGCTGCATTTTTAATTATGATGATTTTAGGTGGTGGTATTATCCCACCAATACAAGGTAAACTATCAGACTTCCTTCAGTCATCACATGTAGATCAACCAGGTTATGGTATTCACCAATCATTTTGGGTACCCGTACTATGTTTTGCATACATCTTAATTTTTGCCATTGCAGTAAAAGGTATTTTAAAGAAACAAGGCATCAATTATGAAGAGACAGAAGCAAAAGGAGGACACTAGAAAGGTTGGATAATTTATAGAATAATTACAAGAACAAATAATTTGATTTAAATAAATTTAATAAAATGGATTCATATGTTATTGGTGTAGATATTGGAGGCACAGGTACTAAATATGGTATTGTTGATAAGGACGGTAACGTACTTCACTCCAGCTCCATGGCAACTAATACCCACGAACAAGTACATACCTACATTGACGAACTTTATGAAAAACTTTCTGATTTAATTGAGAAAGTAGGTGGTGTAGGTCGTATCAAAGGAATTGGTGTTGGTGCACCAAATGGAAATATTTATACGGGCACTATTGAATATGCTCCAAATTTACCATGGAAAGGAGTCATTCCTTTTGCAAAAATGTTACAGGATAAATTTAAACTTCCAGTAAAGTTAACCAATGATGCTAATGCAGCAGCCGTTGGCGAAATGATGTATGGAGCAGCAAAAGGTATGAAAGATTTTATCATGATCACATTGGGTACAGGTGTTGGAAGTGGTATTGTAGCAAATGGTCAACTTATTTATGGACACGATGGATTCGCTGGTGAACTTGGACACACCATTATTATACCTGATGGCAGAATGCATCCTGGAACTGGGAAAAAGGGCTCCTTGGAAAGTTATGCATCCGCCACTGGAGTTGCACAATCAGCTATGGAAATATTAAGGGAAACTACACGTCCAAGTTTATTAAGAAACATACCTATTGAAAAAATTACATCAAAAGATGTTTTCGATGCTGCTCAACAGGACGACGAAGTTGCTAAAGAAGTTTTCGAATTTACTGGAAAAATATTAGGCATGTCCTTAGCTAATTTTGTAATGTTCTCAAGTCCTGAAGCCATTATTTTATTTGGTGGATTAACGAAGGCTGGGGATTTAATCCTAAAGCCTACTAGAGAACATATGGAAGCAAATGTGATCGAAATTTTTGAAAATAAAGTAAAGATTTTATTCAGTCATTTGAAAGAATCTGATGCCGCCATTTTAGGTGCATCTGCACTGATGTGGGAGTAATATAAACGCTTCGCGATTATATTACTCTGAATTCATTTCAATGAATTCGAGATTAAGTTCTTCCAAGATTGATGATTCTTCAAATTATAAACATCCATCTTAAATAGATAATTATTTATTCGCTTGCTCTTCCATCCATTTATTTCTACCCCATCCTGCTATAACGTGTTTTTCACTATGATAAGATGATCTCACCAACGGTCCACTCTCTACATAATCAAAACCTAATTCATAGCCAATTTGTCTTAGTTCAGCAAATTCATCAGGGTGAACAAAACGTTGCACTGGCAAATGCTTTTTTGTTGGTTGCAAATACTGACCGAGTGTTAAAACATCACAACCTACATTCACCAAGTCTTTCATAGTTTGAATCACTTCATGCTTTTCCTCTCCAATACCTAACATCAATCCAGTTTTTGTTCGACGACCTCCTTTTTTCAAAGCCTCTAAAACGCCCAAACTGCGATCGTATTTTGCTTGAACGCGGACACGTCTAGTATTACGTTCAACAGTTTCCATATTATGACTTACCACTTCAGGAGCAGCTTCAATGATTCTATCAATTTGTTCTTGAATTCCTCTAAAATCAGGAATCAATGTTTCCAAGGTAGTTTCAGGAGATAAAGTTCTTATGGCTTTTATCGTATTGGCCCAAATAATGGAACCTCCATCAGGTAATTCGTCTCTATCTACACTTGTTAATACGGCATGTTTTACTTTCATTAAAAATACGGCTTCAGCCACACGTTGTGGCTCATCCCATTCTACTGGCTTAGGACGGCCTGTAGCGACTGCACAAAACTGACAACTTCTTGTACATATATTACCAAGAATCATAAAGGTCGCTGTTCCTTCCCCCCAGCATTCGCCCATATTTGGACAATTACCGCTCTCACATATCGTATGTAATTTATGATTATCCACTAATCCCCTAACATGCTTATAGCTTTCTCCAATTGGAAGTTTAACTCTTAACCAATCAGGTTTTTTTAAGCGCTCAGCAGGTTCAGCATTTAGGATAGGTAGTTCTTGCATATGTTCAAAATTAACATGGCAAAAATACAAGACTTGAGGGGAATAAATTTGTAATTTTACCAAAATCATAAAACCAATATCATTAATTATGACAGCTACAGTAACCTACGAATCCAATTTAAGAACAACCTGCCTTCATTTACAAAGCGGATCAGCAATTGAAACCGACGCACCAACAGATAATAAAGGAAAAGGCGAAAGATTTTCACCTACCGACTTAATAGCAACTGGTCTTGGTGCTTGTATGATTACAACAATGGGTATTAAAGCACAAACAATGGATATTGTGTTAGATGGTGCAAAAGTTGAAGTTACTAAGGTAATGGTATCAGATCCAAGAAGGATTGGGAAAATTATTGCACATGTAACCATGCCTGCACTTAATTTAGATGAAAAAACAATAGAGATTTTAGAACGTGTGGCGAGAACTTGCCCAGTAGAAAGAAGTTTGCATCCAGATGTTGAATTGGATATTCAATTCAATTGGTTATAAATTCATTTTAAAAAGAATTAAAGCAGTTAGTCGATTAAGCCTAGCTGCTTTATTTTTTGCATCAATTTGCTTACAGGAAGTCCCATTACATTATAAAAATCACCCTGTATACTATCAATTCCAACTAAACCTATCCATTCCTGAATGGCATAGCCACCTGCTTTATCATAAGGTTTATATTGATCAACATAATACATTATTTGTTGTTCCGTGAGTTTATGAAATTTTACCTTGGTGGTTTCCGAAAAAACGATAAAATCATTATCATGATACAAGCAAACCCCAGTGATTACCTCATGTGTATTTCCTGATAATTTTGTTAGCGATAAAATAGCATCATTTCTGTCAAGCGGCTTTCCCATTAGCATATTATCTAACACGACCACGGTATCAGCAGCAATAATGCAAGTATTATCGGCTAATGATTTAGCTGCTAAAATGTTGGCAACAGCAATGGCTTTATTTTTTGCAATAAATGCTGGCACTTCCTGTATGGGCATTGTTTCAGGATAGCTTTCGTCTGAGGAAGAAACGACCACTTCAAAATCAAGCCCTACTGTCTTTAATAAGTCTTGCCTTCTAGGTGATTGTGATGCTAAAATAAACCTAGGCATAAATTATAAAATAAAATAAAAAAACAACATGGATAAAATTCCTGACAACATCGCAATTTTGATATATAAACTTAACTGTTTAAAATCAGTACTTGCATAAGATTTTTTAAGTCGATATAAAACCAATACAAGCGGCGAAATAATAAAAACAATACAATATATAATACCCAACCAAAACCCAAAAGGAATTACATAAAGCATCAAGAAAAACAAACACCCTATAACTACAATTAACCACACACTAATATATACTTTAGTGGGTTTTAATCCCCAAACAATGGGAAGTGTTCTACATCCAAATTTTTGGTCCCCTTCCATGTCTTCCATATCTTTCAATGCTTCTCTTACTAACGTCAATATAAAAGCAAATACACTATAGACCACCATTAACTTCGCAAATTTAAAATTTGCAACATCGTTTATATTTGGATTTAATATTTGCTGTATCGTAAACTTAGAAAAGTACACAACTGCTATCGACCAAGCTGTTAATAAAGAAATAACAATATTGCCAATTAAAAAATCCTTCTTGAAATTGGTTGAATAAAAAAACAAAAATAAAATGGTCAATAAATTAGATAAATGAATATGCCAATAATCTTTGAACGAAAATGCAATGGTCGTTACATAAATACCAAGTATACTTAATATCAAATGCCAAAAAATAACCCAACGGCGACTAATATAAGAACCTACTACCACACGTTGCGGCTTATTTACTTGGTCAATGTTAATGTCAAAATAGTCGTTAATGATGTACCCGGCTGCTGCAATAAAAACGTACGTTATAACAATTAGATAAAAACGATTATTGGCATCTAATCCTGCATTTGGATATAGGGGCTTGAAAATGCAAAAATGAAACAATACTTCAGCTAGCAAAATGAAAACTAAATTAGGCCATCTAATGAGTCTTAAAAAATGAATGAATGTCTTCAATTAATTGCTTTTAAGTAATTTAGTTATTGTGCACGAATACCTTCTTCCGTGTCCCATTTACCATTCAATTTCAAGACTTTCTCTATCACGTCTCTTGCACATCCAGCACCTCCATTGATAGCTGATATATAATTTGCAATTTGTTTAATATCAACCGCAGCATCATTTGGACAGGCTGCAATACCTACCATTTTCATGGCTTCCAAATCAGGCATATCGTCGCCCATAAATAACATTTGATCCAAAGGTGTGTTGTTTATAGTTGACAATTCTTGTAACAAAGTTCGCTTGTCTTTTACTTTCATATGCACTTCCTTCACACCCAGTAAATTTAGTCGCTCCTCCACTTCACTGGAATTCCCACCGGAAATTACCCAAACTTGATACCCTTTTTTGATGGCTAACTGTATAGCATAGCCATCTTTAATATTCATTTTTCTTACTAATAAACCATCAGGCATAACAATAACCTCGCCGTTGGTTAAAACACCATCGACATCAAAAACAAAGCAGGTAATTTTTTGTAAGCTATCTAACAATTTATTGAAATTTATTTTTTAGCAGGCTATTTTTGATTGTCTCTCCACTCATACACCCAGGCACTTTGAATCATTTCCAAATGACCTTCATTAGATTCTTCTTTTTTACCTTCAAAATGCGGCAAGGTTAAAACCCATTCTAATAAATCTGTAAAACGTACTCTATATATTTTTGATTCAGTGAAGTCATCTCCAAACTTTTCATATAATTTTTGTGCTATGTCTTCGTGGTCATTCCAATAAATGGGTGGTTCAAACTGATTCATATGTTTAGTTTTTCAATATTAATATTATAGTATAAAATGTATTACTTATTCTCCTAAAAATTGTGTTTGGTCCGGTAAAGTAACTTCTATTTCGCCACTACCTTCTTGAATAACACATTGACAACCTAATCTTGATTCAATTCGAGGAATTAATGCTCTATCAATAAAATCCTCTTCCTTGTCTGATAATTCTTCCAAAAACTCCATACCTTTTTTTACATATAAATGACAAGTGCTACAAGCACAAACTGCACCACAATTATGATGTAATTCAATACCTGCGTCTAAAATTACTTCCAATAAACTATCGCCAGCTTTAATATCATTTAAAGTAACTGTCTCAAGTCCTTTCTGTTCAAAATTAATTTTCAAAGAGTACATAAATATAGTAGTATGATTTTTTGCAAAAATAGCTTTAAACGGCCTTTAATCATTGTTTTTATTGTCGAATTACAAAAAAAATGTAAAAGTATCATCCACGCAGAACCTATCTTTGTGACCAAATATAAAAATCAATGGCAAGGCCCGGATTTTCAGAAAGAATTTATTTACAGTATTTAAGAACAAAGTTTAAAACCATTGGACAGTTATCCCCTTCGGTTGCAGGTAAAATCGCATTTGACTTGTTTTGTACACCTTACCCAAAGTATAAAAAACAAAAAGCCCCAGCCATTTTTCATCAAGCCAAGCAATTAACTGTTAAGGTCAATGATAAAATAGACATTAAAGGTTATGAATGGCAGCCATTAAATGCCAATGGGAAGACTGTTTTAATTTGTCATGGCTATGCCAGCTACTTTTACAAATTTGAACAATATATACAACCCTTATTAAAAGCAGGGTTTCGGGTAATAGGATTTGATGCCCCTGGTCATGGTCAAAGCGAAGGGAAATATATTAATATCATTATATATAAAGAGGCTATCCAACAAATCATGGATCAGTTAGGCCCAATTGATCATTTTATGGGTCATTCCCTAGGGGGAATTACTTTGGCAATGATCGCCGAAACCATCCCTAATCCTGAGGCACATAAATTAGTCCTCATAGCACCTGCTACTAAAACCACAACGACTTTTAATAACTATTACAAAATGATGCAGCTTTCAGCACCTGTGATTGATGCATTTTTACATGAAATGGCCAAACTAACTAATTTGCCAATTACTCATTTTGAAGCTGATAGAGCTATTGAAAAATATACAGGTCCTGTACTTTGGGTTCATGATGAAGGGGACCGCGTTTGTCCTTATGAAGATTTATTAATTTTTAAAAATAAAGCCCCGGAAAATATTAAATTCTTGATTACCAATGGATTAGGTCATAACAAAGTGTATAAAACACCCGAAGTTATTGAACAGATTGTGACTTTTTTTAGTGCGTAAATTCAGATGATTTTTATTTTTTAAGTTGATTGGCCTAATATTGCACCTATGTCAAAGAACTTACTAATCGTTGAGTCGCCTGCAAAGGCAAAAACTATTGAGAAGATATTGGGTGAAGAATTTGAAGTAAGAAGTTGCTATGGTCATATCCGTGATTTGGAAAAAAACGACATGGGTATTGACTTGAAAAACAAGTTTGCACCCCGATATATGGTGCCGGCAGAAAAAGATAAGGTAGTTAAAGAATTAAAATCCATGACCAAAAAGGCGAAAGAAGTTTGGTTGGCATCGGATGAGGACCGTGAAGGAGAAAGTATCAGTTGGCATTTGGCGGAGGTTTTAGGTTTAGATCCTAAAAAAACAAAAAGAATTGTATTCCATGAGATTACCGCTCCAGCCATTAAAAAAGCTGTTGCGAATCCACGTTTAATTAATATGGATTTGGTAGACGCTCAACAAGCTAGACGTATATTAGATAGAATCGTTGGATTTGAACTTAGCCCTGTTTTGTGGCGAAAAATTGGCATGCAAAGAAGCTTAAGTGCAGGGCGTGTACAAAGCGTTGCAGTTAGATTAATCGCTGAAAGAGAAAGAGAAATAAATCAATTTATTCCTGAAAGTGTATTTAAAGTAAGTGCTTTATTTACGGCTTTAGATATCAATAAAAAGAAGGTTAAATTCAAAGCAGACGGCCCACAAAAATTAACTACAGCAGGTGCTGCTGAAAAGTTTTTAAACGAATGTAAGGGGGCAAAATATATCGTAAAAGATATTGCGGTTAAGGACGGCAAACGTACGCCATCAGCGCCTTTCACAACATCAACACTACAACAGGAAGCTTCTCGTAAATTGGGTTACAGCGTAAGTAAAACTATGTTGTTAGCACAAAAATTATATGAAAGTGGTAAAATCACTTATATGAGAACGGATAGTATTAGTTTGAGTGAAACCGCAATGGATGCCATCAAAACTGAAATTAATGCAAGCTTTGGTGCTAACTACTATCAGCCTCGTAAATTTAAAAATAAAAACGAAAATGCGCAGGAAGCGCATGAAGCCATTAGACCTTCTTATATGAATGAATCTAAGGTGGATGATGCAGACACAAATCGTTTATATGAATTAATATGGAAGCGAACTATTGCTTCTCAAATGACGGATGCAGCATTTGAAAAAACAACTGCAAAAATCGAAATTTCTACCAACAAGGAAACCTTAACCGCTAGTGGTGAAGTCATGAAATTTGACGGCTTCTTAAAAGTTTATTTAGAAGGTAAAGATGATGATGAAGTGGACGAAGAAGACGAAAATACAGAAGCAATCCTACCTCCATTAGCAAAAGGTCAAGTCCTTGATTTTGTGAGTATGACTGGCCTGGAACGTTTTAGCCGCCCCGCTTCGCGATATACAGAAGCAAGTTTGGTAAAAAAATTAGAGGAATTGGGCATTGGCCGACCTTCTACTTATGCGCCTACTATTTCTACAATTATGAAACGTAATTATGTAGAGAAAAAAGAGAAAGAAGGGGTAAAAAGAATTTATCAAATATTATCACTCAATACAAAGGATGAAATAACTACTGAGGAGGCATCCGAAATTACAGGAGCAGAAAAAAACAAACTCTCTCCTACCGATTTAGGATTAGTGGTTACTGATTTTTTAAAGTTAAACTTTCCTAAAGTAATGGATTTTGGCTTTACAGCGAAAATTGAAGGTGAATTTGATGAAATTGCCTTAGGTAAACTTAAGTGGAGTAAAATGTTGGAGGAGTTTTATAATCCTTTCCATGAAACCATTGAGCACACTTTAGAAAATGCAGAACGTGCTAAAGGTGAAAGAGAATTAGGTTTTGATCCAGTGAGTGGCAAAAAAGTAATTGCACGTATGGGACGTTATGGACCAATGGTTCAAATTGGCCACCAGGACGAAGAAGAAAAACCAAAATTTGCCAAATTAAAGGCTTCCCAGAGCATTGAGACCATCAGTTTTGAAGATGCAATGGAACTATTTAAATTACCACGCACACTTGGTTTATTTGAAGATAGTGAAGTTACTGTGAATATTGGTCGCTTTGGCCCTTATGCAGCCCATGACAAGAAGTTCTATTCCTTGAACAAGGAAATGGACCCTTATACAGTTACCCTCGAGGAATTGAGCCCAATGATTGCTGAAAAAAGAAAGGCAAAAGACGAACGCACCATTAAAGTTTTTGAAAAAGAGAAAATCCAATTGTTAAGAGGTCCTTATGGCCCTTATATCAAACAAGGTTTACGTAATTATAAACTTACTAAAGAGCAACAAGAAAAGGTTGAAACTTTAACAATTGAAGAAGTGAAAGAAATTATCGAAGAGCTCAAAAAGAACCCTCCTCGTAAAACAGCAAGGAAAAAGAAGGCTTCTTAAAAGATTTTTCACTCGAAATAATTAAAATCAAAAAGGATAACATCAATTAATGTTATCCTTTTTTTATATTAAGTTAATTCTAAACTTACGCTACAGCTGGCTTACTCATTGATTTTAAGAAATGAACGTGTGCTTTAATAGCACTAGCAACAGTTGGATATTCAATATAATTCAGCTTGAAATCAGCGCAAGCTTGTTTAACAATTTTCGAAATTGCTGGATAGTGTACGTGTGAAATTTTAGGGAACAAATGGTGTTCAATTTGAAAATTCAAGCCACCAACTAACCAACTTACTAATTTATTTTTAGTAGCGAAGTTTGCGGTTGTTTGAATTTGATGCGCAGCAAACTCATCTGGCATTCTGTTTTCTGGTTGAATTGCCACAGGAAATGAAGTGTCTTCGACAGTATGTGCTAGCTGAAATACAATGCTTAAAACAAATCCTGCTATAAATGTGCATACGATAAAACCAACTAACCAACTCACCCAACCAAGCATGTAAATAGGGATAATTACAAAAACTGCAGCATGATAAATTTTAACCATCCAAAATTCAATATGTTCAGCAATGCTCATGCTCTTAAAAGTGATGGATCCAATTTTTTTAGAAAAATACTTTTTATAGTCAGCAAAGAAAATCCAAAATACATACAATAACATATAAAGAACCCAGAAATAAATATGTTGAAAACGATGAAGTAAATAATGTTTTTGAGTTGGTGCCATTCTCATAAGTACACCTACTTCAATGTCATCATCCACGCCATCAATATTGGTATAAGTATGGTGAATGGTTACATGCTTCATTCCCCACATAAAGCGACTTGCACCTAGCACACTTATCGAAGAAGATGCTAGTTTGTTTAACCATGCATATTTGCTAAAACTACCGTGACTTCCGTCGTGCATTACATTAAATCCAATAGCTGCGATTAAACAGCCAAAAAATGCACATTCAAATATAGCAATGATGGTTGTAGGGGTAAAAAATACCAGGTGTATATAAGTTAATACAAATAATGAAATCAGAATGATCGCTTTTGAAAAAAGCTTGTAGTTACCTGTTCCAATAACATTTTGTTGTTCTAAATATTCATTCACTCTTCTTTTCAACTCAGCATGTAATGACTTTGTCGTTACAGGAAATTTAGGAGTAGCAACTATTTCGTTTTGCATGGGCTTTTGTATGTTATATAAAGATAACCAATTAGTGATATGAAAGGGATTAAATGAGCATAAATTCTAGCTAACGAATATTAATTCTATTTATTATGTGCCTAAGTAGTTAATATATCCACATAGATGGGATAAATAATGCCTATAAATGTCAGAAAAATGGCGTTGATTTGAATAATAAAACCCCTCATTTGTTTTCATGGAAAACGAAAAAGAAATAAAAGCATTATTTAAGCTCATCGATGACCCAGATGAAGAAGTCTATAATACGATTTCTAATAGACTTCTAAATTATGGCTCACCTATTATTCCAGACCTAGAGCATTTATGGGAAAATACCTTAGAAGAAACTACTTTGGAGCGAATTGAATTAATGATTTACAAATTAAGAATTCAAGATTTAAAGGAAGCGCTTTTACAATGGAAAAATACTGAAAATCCATCCCTTTTTGAAGGTGCATTATTGATCACTCAATTTCAACATCCAGAAATAAACATTGATAATTTAAGACACCAAATGGAGAAAATTAGACGCAATATTTGGCTTGAATTAAATAATTATTTAACACCCTTAGAACAAGCGAATGTTTTAAGGAATATCTTGTTTAATTATTATCAAATCAAAGGGTCTGAAGTAAATTATGAAAAGCCCGAGGAATTTTTAATCTCCGCCCCACTCTTACATAAAAAAGGAAACGCTTTTTCTAATACCATTTTATATGCTGAGCTTTGCCATCAATTAGAAATTGAAGCTGCCTATATTAATATACCAAAGCAGTGTATTATTGCTTTTTACGCACCCAATTTAGAAGCTTCAAATGAAACGCATCAAAATGAGCAAGAGTATATTCAGTTTTACGTAGAAGGCACAACAGGTCACCCATTTTCTCAAAAAGACCTTGACCAATATTTTACCAGATCAAATATTGAACCGAAGAACATTTATTATAAAACATTATCAAATGTTCGAATTATAAAAAAGCATTTATTGGAGTTAGCAAAATGTTTTACGAGCCCAATACTTCAGTACAAGCAAAAAGATTTAATCGAACTTGCAAATTTGCTTGAAGCATAATGGAAACAATTGTATCCCATATTTACCATAGCCCAATAGGTCAAATTTGTATTTCAGCAGAGGACGGCTGTATTACAGAACTGGTTTTCAAGGACGAAGCTAATGACCTCCCTACTTTGGAAGTTGACGAAGAATTGCCAAGTGTAATTCATCAATGCGTAGACGAATTGCTAGAATACTTTTCAGGCACCAGGAGGACATTTACAGTTCCCATCAACCAAGCAGGTACTGAATTTCAACAACGAGTTTGGAAGGAATTATATGAAATCCCATTTGGGAAAACTTTAAGTTATGCAGAGCTTGCAAAAAAACTAGGAGACCCTAAAGTAATTCGTGCTGCAGCTTCAGCAAATGGTAAAAATAAAATTGCGATTATTGTACCTTGTCATAGAATTATTGGAACAGACCAATCACTTGTTGGATATGCTTGGGGTAAAGCGAGAAAACGCTGGCTCTTACAACATGAGTTTAGATTAGCACTAGGGGTACAAACCCTATTTTAAAATCGAACCATCAAAACCAAATGGTAATAAATTAGCGGCCGACGGAATCACCATCACTTGACCTGTCATTCCTGACAATATAATTTTAATTGCATGTCCGAATCTATTTTCATAGTCCAATAAAGATTGCCTGCACATTCCACAAGGCGATATAGGCTCAATAGAAGCTTTATCTCTAGGTTGATAGCTAACTGCTATGGTTGAAATCGTTAGGCCCGGAAATTGACTCCCAATACTATTTAACAATGCGCGCTCAGCACAAATTCCAACGGGGAAACTTGTACTCTCTTGATTCGACCCAATCACAATTTGTCCATTAGATAGTTTAGCAGCAGCGCCAACATAAAAATTTGAATAAGGTGCATAAGCCGTTTTAGTGGCTTCTTTTGCTTTTTCAAGCAAGGATTGATCGTCGATATTCAAGTTATCAATACTGTCAAGCAGTTCATAAACAAATTCAAATTTATGTTCCATAATTGTTAGTTAATGAGGTTGAATAAGCGATTCCATCTAATAGAATTACTATAACTAAACCATATTAATGCTGCTTTACCAACAATATGCGTTTCAGGTACGTATCCCCAAAAGCGACTATCTTGACTGCGATGGCGATTATCACCCATCATCCAGTAATAGTTTTGCTTAACAGTATATGTTGAACTAACTTTTCCGTTTAAAATATATTGTCCATTATTTTTAGACAATGAATTGCCTTCGTAAGTAATAATTAAACGACGATATAATTCGATAGTACTATCATTTAGTTGAATAATGTCTCCTTTTTTAGGAATACGAATAGCGCCGAAATTATCAATCGTCCATGGGAAATGAACCACGTCATTTGGGAATGTATAACCAACGGTATTTTCTTCATAAAATGATACTGACTGGATGAAGGACAATTTTTTTAAATTATTTGCTGCTTCTGCTGTCATGTTTATTTTATAGGTATTCAGTCTACCATCAACAGGTTGAAAATCCATGGTAGCTTCGTTAATATTAATACCCAGGCTGTCCTCAATATAGGTTTCAGGTATCGGTTGTCCATTTGTAACAACTATATATTCCGTCTGAGCATCCCTTGCTACCATTGCAGGTTGATCGTTAATATAAAGCACACTACGTTTTATTTGTATTATATCACCAGGAATACCAACACAACGTTTTATATAGTTATCTGTTTTATCGATGGGATGAACTAAAATGGGGTATTGTGAAGTTAATTTTTCTCTATCTCCATTAAACTCTGGACTTCTTAATACATCATAGTAAGGAATTTTACTTCCAAATTCAGGCAAATTAATGATAGTATCACCAGCTGGAAAATTAAAAACGACCACATCATTTCTTTTTATTTCTCTTAGCTTCGGAAGTCTTTTGTAATCTAATTGAACCCATTTAAGATAGGATTGAGTTGTTACAGATCCTGGCAATGTATTATGAACAAATGGAAAAGCTAGAGGGGTTTGAGGAACTCTTGCTCCGAAGGTTACCTTGTCAACAAACAAAAAGTCATTCACCAATAAAGTTTTCTCCATACTTTCTGTTGGAATAACAAAAGCTTCAAATAAAAATGTTCTAATCAATGTAGCTGCAACAACGGCAAAAACCGCAGCATCCACCCACTCTCTTGACATAGATTTATGATAATGAACTAAGGCTTCCGTACCATGCCATTTTTCGTTTGATGAAAACCCTAAATAAGGTAAATAAATGAACGGCACCAATACCGTTAAAGTATGATGCAATAAACTTACACGCTTAAAATGCATGACAAATATGATAGAAATCCAAATAGTTACAAATTGACCTAATATGGGAATCAATTGAATCCAAAACCAGATTTTTGATATCTTACAAATTTTTACCAATTCCCATGTATTGTAAATTGGAATTATGGCTTTTGTTTTATCTACACCAGCCTTCACCAACATTGCATAAATACCAATATGCCAACCTAGCCAATAAATTACTAATAAAAATATACCCATAATATGTGTTTGTTTGCGCTAACAAAAATATCCCTTTGTGAGGGATATTTGTACAAAAGATTGTTAATTACTTGAATACTTTATAAATGGCCAAAATAAAGGACAATCGATTAAAATAAGCTTATTTATATTGACGTAAAACTTCTTTAACCAAATTCACTGACCTAGCAATATCTGGAATTGCTAATGCTGTTAAATTAGGTGCGTAGTGCATAGGTGCATCAGCACTTGTGATACGGCGAATTGGAGCATCTAAATAATCGAAACCTTCCTTTTGAATGCGATATGATAACTCTGATGATACAGAAGCAAAAGGCCATTGCTCTTCAATAATAACTAAGCGATTCGTTTTTTTCACACTTGTCAAAACCGTCATCCAATCCAATGGTCGGATTGTTCTTAAGTCAATTACCTCAGCGCTAATACCTTCCTTCTCTAATTCTGCAGCAGCGCCCAATGCAACTTTCATCATTTTATTATAAGATACGATGGTTACATCTGTACCCGCTTTTTTAACATCAGCAAGTCCTAATGGAATATAATATTCCTCATCAGGAACATCACTTTTATCGCCATACATTACTTCACTTTCTAAAAACATGATGGGATCCTCTTCGTAACGAATTGCTTGTTTTAATAAACCTTTAGCGTCATATCCATTTGAAGGAGATACTACTTTAATACCTGGAATATTAGCCAAATAACTTTCAAATGCAGTAGAATGCTGAGCGCCTAATTGACCGGCACTTCCATTGGGTCCTCTCATTACAATTGGACAACCAATTTGACCACCACTCATGGCTAACATTTTACTAGCTGTATTTAAAATTTGATCCAATGGTAATACAGCAAAATTCCATGTCATGAATTCGACAATGGGTCTTAAACCATTTTGAGCAGCTCCAACAGCCACAGCAGTGAATCCTAACTCTGAAATTGGAGTATCAATAATACGCTTGGGTCCAAACTCGGCCAACATTCCTTGGCTAACTTTATAAGCTCCATTGTACTCAGCTACTTCCTCTCCCATTAAAAGGACTCTATCATCTCTTCTCATTTCCTCAGACATTGCTTCACGCAGGGCTTCTCTAAAGGCTATTGATCGCATCGATTATGATTTAATTTGAGTGGCAAAATTAGCATTTTATATAAAGAAAACGATGGTTTTGGGTAAAAAAAAATCCCTCCTCGAAAACTCGAAGAGGGATTTTAAAGGCTAACCCACCTTTAATACTATAAAATGTTATAAGCAAAGCTCACATAGTACAATCCACCGATTGATGGACTACCATAAGCTGTTTGATAATAACGGTTAAATATGTTTGTACCACCTACTTTAACCATAGATTTAATTTTAGGTACTTTATAAGTTAATACCGCATCAACTGTGTTGAATGAAGATATTTTACCTACAGCGAAAGTTCCTTCGTAAACGAAATCATCTTGGTAGTGAACATTCACACCAAAACCTAATCTGTTTTTCAATAAGAAACCACTGTTATTAAGACCAAAATTAGCTCTGAATAAAGGAGTATTGAAATAGCTTACAAAACCTGTTGGTAAACTACCAATTTCATCAGTATAAACGCTACTTGAGAAACTAAAGTTGTTTGGTAATAAGTAATCAGCTGATAAACCCCATCCGCTTGTAAATACATTACCTGGAGCATTTGTAGCAATACTATAAGCGATACGCTTATTAGCATCAGCTAAGTCAGATAACTGCGGATTTGCAGCATTACGAGATTGTAACACAGTAACACCACTAATGAAATTAGTGTACTGTCCTGTGTATACATAAAAGTCAATTAATAATTTCTTATTAATTAATGCCTTGTAACCAATTTCAAATGAACTCATTGATTCTGGTTTGAATTCGCCGAACTGTTGTTGAACTGGCGCACCTTTTAATACACTTGCTAAAGAATATGCAGGGTTTGAATCAAAGCCATAATATTTTCTTAATTGAGGTAATCCACCCATTAAACGAGTACCACCACCTACTAACAAGTTAATCCATTGGTTTTGTGTAGTTGGGAAACGGTAAGCTTGTTGGTATGAAACACGCACATTGTGGTCATCAGCAATTTTAACAACTGCAGTTGCTCTTGGTGTAAAACGACCTGCAAAGTTATCGTTCTTGTCATAACGACCAGAAACTGCCACTTTCAAGATATCACCAAAGAATTTCTTAGATAATTGAGCATATTGACCAACTTCGTTAATCCAAATTCTATTAGTAGTATCTGCAAATAAAGTTCCTTGAGAATTTAATACATAACCTTTAACACTTCCACCAACTAATAAATCAGCATTGTATTTAGCAAGTCCTAATAATTCAGTTAAATTATATTGTCCTTCCATTACATTTAAAACTGACTTATCTAAGAATCTACCGCCACCTTTTGAAATTGGCACACCTGTGATATATGTAAATAACTTATTAGTACCAATATTTCCAGTTGGGCGACCATCATCAGCTACCTTTCTTGCTTGTGCATGTGCTTCATTTACTGAAGTATTTGTCAAAGCAAGTGCAGTATAAGCATCAAAATATTGTTTGAACCATGTACCACTTGGCTTCCATGCTTCATTGAATAAACGAGCTGAAATAGTTGCATTATATGATTCACCAGCATCTTCAATTGTCTTATATGCACGTACGAACCAATTTTTTGATTTTACTTCAAATTTAAACTGACTCATGTTTAAACCATGTAATGAATAACGGTCACTACCTGTATAAACAGTGTTACCAGAACCATTATATGCACTAAATGAAGCCTCAGTTTTATCATTAATTTTGTAATGAATTGAACCTGAAATTTTTGTATTCTTAACAACAGGATCTAAAACATCAACTTCATCATATCCTGTTCTACTTACATTACCATAATAACCTTTTTGATCCAAGTATAAAACTGGAGCATAAGGAGCTAAACCTGCATAAGCAGCACCCGTTGCAGCTTTTAAGAAACCATTATAAGCAGCAAACGAAGAATAACCTGCAGCTGCACCATATAAAGCGTTGAATGTTGGTGCACCTACAATACCAGTTACACCCGCTTTAACCAAAGCACTGATACTACTTAAATTGTAATTAGTTTCATCACCATAAACGTTTACACCATCATAATTAGGATCAGTGTATCTAACGCCTGGAATTGTTTGTCCGTTAGGTGTAGCAGCGTTTGAAAGTCTTGAATAGTTTGTTTTGTTATTTGCTAACCAATCTTGTGCTTCAGTATATTCAGCACTGATTTTATATGCAAAACGATCTCCAATTGTTTTAGCCCATCTTACAACATAGTTTTTATATGCTGCTTGAGGACGTTGATAATTATCAACGTGGTTCACACCTTGCTTAATTTGGAAGCTTAAACCTTGGTATTTGAATGGGTTTTTGCTGTTAATTAAAACAGTACCATTCATTCCACCTGAACCATATAAAGCTGAAGACGCACCTGGTAATAATTCCATGTTGTCAACATCTAATTCTGTTAAACCAACCATTGTACCAACAGCAAAATTCAAGCCTGGTGCTTGGTTATCCATACCGTCAACAAGTTGATTTAAACGGTTGTTTCCACTACCATTAAAACCTCTTGTGCTGATACTTTTAAATGTTAAACTTGCTGCTACAACGTCTACTCCTTTTAAGTTTGCAAGTAAATCATAGTAGTTTACAACTGGAGCTGCTTTTATTTGTGCACTTGAAACACGCTCAATTGAAACTGGAGATTCTAAAATTCTCTCAGCAACTCTTGAAGCAGAAACAGTAACGTCAGAACCTAATACATAACTAGGTTTTAAGCTAACTGTTAATTTTGAATTATTTGATTCAACTGCAACTTCTTTTGACTCAAAACCTACTGAAGAAAAAACTAAAGTAACAGGTAGTTTTTGAGATAAACTTAATTTAAAATTTCCTTTGTCATCGGTAAATGTTCCTGCACTACCACCCTTAACTGTAACTGAAACAGCCGACAATGACTCCGAAGAAGTTGAATTTTTAACAGTACCTGTTACGGCACTAGCACTTTGGGCATTTGCTGAGAAAACCATTAAAACGGCAAGGCAAAGCAAACCCATATGGCTTAAAAATCGTTTCATAATTGTTTGTTTTTAATTGAATTGTGGTACAAAATAACAAAATTTTAGCATTTAAAAAAATTCTAAGAAATTAAGCTTAAATTTTTAATTTAGTGGCATGAATTCAACGCCATTTCCCCAGCAAACAGCCGAGTACCACGGCAAAGTAAGAGACGTATATTACATTGAAAATGAACTACTTGTGATGATCGCAAGCAATCGAATATCCGCCTTTGATGTAATCTTGCCAAGGCCCATACCTTTCAAGGGGCAAGTTTTGAACCAAATAGCCGCTTATATGCTACAAAAAACGGAAGATATCTGTCCTAATTGGTTGTTAGCAACTCCAGCACCAAATGTGGCAATCGGAAAAAAATGTACCCCTTTCAAAATTGAAATGGTCGTTAGGGGGAATTTGGTGGGGCATGCCTGGAGAACTTATCAAGCAGGCGGGCGTAAATTATGTGGTGTGACACTACCTGAAGGCATGGCCGAAAATGACTTTTTCCCAAGTCCAATCATTACTCCTTCAACTAAAGCAAGTGAAGGTCATGATGAAGATATTTCAAAAGAAGAAATCATCAAACAAGGTTTAGCAAGTGCCGAAGACTGGGCCATTTTAGAAAAATATACCTTGGCACTTTTTGCAAGAGGAAAAGAAATTGCTGCAAAGCAAGGTTTGATATTAGTTGATACAAAATATGAATTTGGAAAAATTGGGGACACCATTTATTTAATGGATGAAATTCATACCCCCGACTCCTCTCGTTATTTTTATAGTGATGGATTTGAAGAAAGACAAACAAAAAAAGAAAAGCAAAAGCAGTTGAGTAAAGAGTTTGTTAGAGAGTGGTTAATTGAAAATAATTTCATGGGTAAAGAAGGACAAACAGTTCCTCATATGTCCGACGAATGGATTGACACCATTTCGAAACGTTATATTGAACTATATGAAAAAGTTATTGGCGAATCCTTTAAACCAGAACAACAATCAGAAGAAGAAACATACGATTTGGTTTGTGAAGCATTAAAAAAATTGAATAATTAAAAAAAAGTCCCAATTAAATTGGGACTTTTTTTTATTACTTTACTTCAATGTCAATTCCTAATCTTGGCCTTAATCGCTGCTTACTTTTATTAAAAACCTGTATGCCATTTTTCTTTCCAGCCCTTAATTTTTCTTGTTCTTCTAGTGGCAAATGATAAACATCGGTACATTCAGAAGTACAACATCCATCAAATGTTTTAGCGCAATCTTCGCATTGTATAAATAACAAATGACAAGCATCATTTTTACAATTCGTATGGGTGTCAGCGGGCTTGCCACATTGATGACATTTTGCAATTACATCATCCGTTATTTTCTCCCCTAGCCTTTCGTCAAAAACAAAATTCTTCCCTTTAAATTTACTTTCAATTCCCGCCTCTTTAATTTTATTCGCGTAATTAATAATGCCTCCCTCTAAATGAAATACATTTTTAAACCCTTGGTGTAACATATAAGCACTTGCTTTTTCACATCGTATGCCACCAGTGCAATACATGATAATATTTTTATCCTTATTGTCCTTCATCATCTCAGCAGCCATTGGCAATTGTTCTCTGAAGGTATCAGAAGGAATTTCAATTGCTTTATCAAAATGCCCAACTTCATACTCATAATGATTACGCATATCAATTACAATGGTATCATCATCAACCAATAATTTATTCATTTCTTGCGCATTCACATACTTACCCCTATTCTCCATACTAAATGTTGGATCATCAATCCCATCTGCAACAATTTTTTCACGTACTTTAATTCTTAATACCCAAAAGCTTTTTCCATCATCATTTACAGCAACATTTAAGCGTAACCCCTTTAATGGTTTAAAGGAGTATAAATAATCCTTGAATACTTCCAAGTTATGTGATGGTACACTTATTTGTGCATTAATTCCTTCAGAAGCGATATAAATACGCCCAAACACTTTCATAGCATTGAAAGCACGATACATTTCGTTTCTGAAAACTTGAGGATCTTGAATGGGGAAATACTGATAAAAACTGATGGTTGTTCGAGGAAAAGTTTCCTCATACAATTTTTGCTTCAACTCTTGGTTGGAGACACGATTGTGCAATACTGACATATAAATAAATTTAAGCTCAATTACAGATTAAGCAAATTCATTACAAAGGTATTAAAAAATATTTATTTCTTATCCTTCCTAATAAATGATCCTGTTAAAGAGGCAAGCCCTCCTAATAAAAATCCAACCAAAGTATTGATGGCAATTAGTTTAGCATAAGATCCATTTAAGGGCAAAATGTTAGCGACTTTAGTTGAAAGCAAATGCTGGTTTTGACTGTCTATCACTAAGCTTAATCCAAGCCACAGTAACCCAATACCTAACGCTCCTGATAGAAATGCATTAACTGGTTTTTGATTAAAGATAATAGCGATAATAAAATTAGTTAGTACAAAGCTCCACCAAGGTAAATTGCCATATAAGCCCACAGCATACGCAAGCAAAGCGGATAAGATCAACGTAAGTACTAACTTAAAGTATATTGAAAAGGATGTTCTCATAATAGTTTTTTAAAAAAATTAAATTGTTTTAAATTGTATATGCCACTTTGTTCTTTCATTAGCCACTAATTTCTCTTTAGGCAAAAACAATAATCTATAATATTTACCAGCAGCCCAATAATTTACAAAAGTGTCATAATAAGGACTACCCGGATTACCACTTTGTCCACCATGATATAATCCATAAGCTTCAATTTCATCGGTTAAATGTACCACCATTCTCCAACTTGGTCCATGTGCTTCTGATGTCGCATTGATTATATTTTCACCGCCACCAATTGGCAAATTTAATCTGCTTAATGCTGGGATTTTTGTTAAATGTGAAACACGTGTTGCTTTAAATGTAGCCCATGAAAGTTTGTTTTCCTTTTCTAACTCCAGTAAAATTTTAGTAGCTTTTTCAACACCCACATTCACTTGCTCTTTTAGTGTCTCTATCTTATTTTTTGTATTGATGTCATCTGCAACCGACCAGTTAGAATCCTTATTCATTTGATCCAATAATACATATGATTCAGGTGCAGTTAACGGAATTGGTGATCCAGCTAATTCATCGCCCCAAACTGAGGTTTCAACACTATCCCAAATTAATCTGAATACCGTAATACCTTTTTCATTTTCATTATTATACAGATTCCAACTAGTCATCAAACTCACCATTCTACTGGCATCAGCACTTAGCAAAGTTGGATCAATAAATTTCATTAATGCAGGTCTTGCAGCTTCTGCAAATACATTATAATTATCTGTTTGCAACAACTGCATATCATTTGGAGTTATCTGGTTCATATTACCAAGTCGCTTATTCACACTAATTCCGCGATACAAAGGAAATGACGACGCAGTTCCCAAATAGTAAGGATAAGTTGGATCAACTGATTTTTGATTAGCACTACTTACAAAACCCCTTTCTGGATTTTTGATCATCGGATTTTCATCAGTTGGAATAATGCCCTGCCAATCATAACTACTATCTTGTCCAGGCATGATAAAATCGCCTTGTCGATCCCATCTTGCAACAAAACTTCCTTGTTGCTTAATGGCAATATCTCCTGTCTTACTAGCAAAAACAAAATTTTGACCAGGACATTTCCATAAAGAAATAGCACTTAAGTAGTCATCAAAATTCTTTGCTCTATTTAATTTGTAGAATGTTTCTACTCCAGTTGAGGCGTTATGTCCTGTCCATTTTACAGCTAAATTGCGACCTTTTGATTGTGGGTTTTGATAATGTGCATCAAACATAGCAGGCCCCCAATGTGTCATGGCTATATTTTCAATAACATCAGCACTATCTTTTACTTTAATTACTTCTTGCCTATTGGTTGTTGCTTGCCAGTTACCATTAAACCAGTATTCTTTTTGAGTGCTGTCTTTAAATTTAAGTTCATAATAATCTAATACATCACGACCTGCGTTGGTAACTCCCCAAGCTAAACTATCATTAAAGCCAATAATTACGGCTGGCGAACCAGGGAAACTTGCACCATAAGTGCTGTGTGTAGGCGTTGTAATTTGAACTTCATACCATAAGGAAGGTAAATTCAATCCTAAGTGTGGGTCACTACATAATATTGGACGACCTGACTTTGTTTTACTTCCTGACACTGCCCAGTTATTGCTACCATTATTTTTATCAGGTGCCTCTGGCGTATTGGTTACAGCTGATGCATTAGTACTAGAATCTTGTTTTTTCAAGTAAGCAATGTCAGCGCCAATGGGTTGCATTGGTGTAATAGATGGTTGTGCAAATAAAGTGCCTTTTGGAATTATGGGATCTAAGGAATCTTGTTGATTGGTATATAAAGTATTAAACAAATCATATCCTAAATAATCCCTTGTATTGGTTAACTGTAAATCGGCAGATGCGGAACGACCCGTTAAATCATAAGACATGAACATTAAAAACAAGTATGTTTTTTTGGAAGTCCATTCTTCCGGAGCATAATTCATTAATTTATATTCAAATGGCAAATCCTCAGGCGATAATTGTTTCAAATAAGCATTCACCCCTGCGGTATAAGCGTCAACAGTTGCTTTCATAACTGGATTATGCTCGTTAATATAAGCCTCTGTTTGTTCAGCACCATACACCATACCTAATCTTCTAAAAAAACGATCTATTGATAATTTATCTGCGCCTGCAATTTCACTTAAACGACCAGAAGCAACTCTGGTTTGAAAATCCATTTGCCATAATCTGTATTTCGCATGTAAATAGCCCTGAACAAAGTAGGCATCTTCATCATGGTCAGCGTATATATGTGGGACCAATCTGTCATCCATATAAACATCTACATTACCCTTTAAATCATTCGCAACAATGGATGCATCAAAATTTGCATTTACCTTCTCGGCATTTTTCCAAAAACCATGTTGTGGAGACAAAAAATATCCTAGTCTTGGGGATTTTGTTGACCCAATAGGTAGCTGCATATTCAAAACAGCAGTGAGCCCTATTGTAACAATAGCAGAGGCAAGCAAAGGCAATAGTCGCATACAAATAATTTAGACTCCTAAATTAAGTAATTATTTGACAATTTGTTCCTTAAAAAACTGAATATGGGATTGTAAAGAAAGGAAAGGATTTTGATTTAATAAAGCTGTCGATTTTTCAATACAGGATTGTATAAACTTTTGATGTTCATTTGATCCACTAAAAAAAGGCTTATGTTGTTTAGCTATTTGTAACTCAGCTATTTGCTTCATGACTATTTGTGTCTCATTACTCATATAAGTTTCGACAAACTTTTCCCAAACATAATTAGTTGCTGCATAATTTGGATGCACTAAGTCCTCGGCATAAAAACGATAATCTCTTAAATCATCAATAACATATTCGTAGGCTGGGAAATAATCAACATTTGTTTCAATACCAACTATTTCATGTACCGCTTGTATTAAAACAGCCTTACTTCTATTATTTTCAACCAAGCCTTCTCTCAAATGTCTAACCGGACTAATCGTGAAAATTATATTAAGATGAGGATTAAACGATTTTAAACGCCCCACTAATGATTTTAAATTTGCAGTCAACTCGGAAACGTTCATTAATTTTTTGTCGAACCATTGCGCTGGCGCTTTATGATTATTGGCTACAACCAATCCCTTATGTGAAGGTGCATTTTGATTCAATGTATATAACCAAGCTGAGCCCAAGGTGATAATTAAATGATTTGCTTTTTTTAAAAAAGTATGTGCATCATTAATGGATGAATTTATTTTCTCCAACGCTTCTTGTTGTGAAATTCCTGAAAACCTACTATGATGATGCCAACTATTCCATACCTCATTTAATAAAAACAAATCCTCCGCTGCATATTGCTTATTATCAAGATAATCAACGATTGCATTTTGGACACTTATAGGATTAAATAAAATACCATGTGCATTTTCATTGGTGTCAAATAAATGATACTGAAATTTAGCCCCTATATTTTCAGTAAAACAGGAACCTAATAACATTATTTTATTCGGAAAAAATATTTTATTATCCGATGGTTTTGCCGCAAGCGTCAATTTAAATTTCTGTGTACTCATGAAGTCCTTATTTATTTACCGAGAACAACCTTTGCTTCATGGCTTCATATAATACTATACCAGCTGCTACTGATACATTGAAGGAATCAAAATTGGTAGCCATAGGTATTTTGAAAAAGTAGTCAGCAGCTTTTGCTAAATAAGGTTGGACTCCTCGGCCCTCATCCCCCATAATAATACAACTTGGTGTTTGAAAATCAAGTTCATGCACATTTTTATCTGCTCGCATTTCACTAGTAAAAACCTGTATGCCATTTAAATGCAAGTCGTCTACCGCTTTTAATAAACTACTAACACGAACTACATGAATATGCTCTAAGGCGCCAGCACTACTTTTAAATGCTTCCTCGTTTAAGGCCCCCACTCCTTTGTCTGGAATGATTAATGCCTGTGCACCACAACAATGTATACTTCTACTAATGGCTCCAATATTACGCACATCCGTTACGCCATCCAACATGACAAATAAAGGTGTTTCCCCTTTGGCCACCACGAAATCAATAACCTGTTGTAAATCCAAATATTTAACATTCGAAATAAATGCCAGGACACCTTGGTGATTGGCCTTTGTCATTCCGTTTAACTTCTCGATAGGAACCAATTGAACAGGAATGGTATGCTCTCTTGCAAATTGCTTTATTTCTGACAAGCCCTCCCCTTGTGCATTTTTTTGAATTAATATTTTTTCAATATTTGCACCTGACTCCAATGATTCAATTAAAGGTTGACGTCCAATTATAAATTTACGTTCTGTTGTAAAACTGGGTCTTGGACTAAATCTTCTTGGTCTATTATTTCTATCCTGCATTTTGTAAAGTTAAAGTTTTATGGGGGTTTTTAACGTGGTTTGAGCATAGCCCATTTCAAAATTGCGGCTACTGATATGGAATCCGTAATTTTCCCCCTCATTACCCAATCTACTGCTTCCGTAAAAGGCACTTTAATGACTTTTAAATCTTCAGTCTCTTCAGGTGTTGCTTCCCCAGCAATCAACTCCTCTGCGACGTACACTACACTAAATTCATCAGATACTGAATTAGACACATGCATTTGTAAAATCTCAGTCCATTTTCCAGCTTCAAAACCAGTTTCTTCTTTTAATTCTCTTTTAGCAGCTGCTAGCCAATCAGTTCCTTCTGGGCAGCCACCTTCTGGAATTTCCCAGCTATATAAATCTAACGGGAACCGATATTGTCCCACTAAATAAGTGTTATCATCGCTATCTATAGCTATTACACCGATTGCAATATTTTTAAAATGTACTTTTCCGTAAATACCATCCGTGCCTGCTGGAGTGATTACTTTATATTCAGTTAAACTAATCCAGGGATTTTCATATTTTACTTCGCTACTTATTTTTTTCCAAGGATTTGAATTTTCCAAATTAGCGTTATCGTCATTTAGCTTGATATCCATAAAAATTGTTTTTGTAGAAAATAAAAAGCCCGTCCAGAAAAATCGGAACGGGCTTAATTATAAATCATTCAATTATTTTAAACCAAAAGCTTTTTTCACTTTTGCTACATAATCTAATTTCTCCCAAGTAAACAATTCAACTTTCATTGTTTTTGATTTACCATCAGGGCTTGTAAATGTTTTAGTAACTGTTTCGTTCTTACGACCCATGTGACCATAAGCAGCAGTTTCACTATACATTGGTGTTCTTAACTTTAAACGTTGTTCGATAAAGTAAGGACGCATATCAAATACGCTTTCCACTAATTTACCAATTTGACCATCGGTTAATTTTACTTTAGCAGTACCATATGTATTTACGTTGATAGATGTTGGCTTAGCAACTCCAATCGCGTAAGATACTTGTACTAAAACCTCACTCGCTACACCTGCAGCAACTAAGTTTTTAGCAATATGACGTGTTGCATAAGCAGCAGATCGGTCAACCTTACTTGGATCCTTTCCAGAGAAAGCACCACCACCGTGTGCACCTTTACCACCATATGTATCCACAATAATTTTACGGCCAGTTAAACCAGTATCTCCGTGAGGACCACCAATTACAAACTTACCTGTTGGGTTAATGTGATACTTAATATCCTTATTAAATAACTTAGCGTACTTCTTATATTTTGCCTTCACTCTTGGGATTAAGATTTCAATAATATCTTTCTTAATCTTCTCTAACATCTTACCTTCTTTGTCAAAATCATCATGTTGTGTACTCACCACAATCGCGTCGATTCTTACCGGCTCGTTTTTGTCGTTGTACTCTAAAGTCACCTGAGATTTTGCATCAGGACGTAAATATTTAATTTGCTTGTTCTCTCTTCTTAATGCAGCTAATTCAATTAAAATTTTGTG
>JBDKFR010000008.1:0-10480 GCA_039798645.1 Bacteroidota bacterium | reverse complement strand
TTTTCGGGGGAATAATCACCTTGTTTTCCTGTTTGCATATTCATTGCCCCGATTCTAGTTGCTTGATTTAGATTCCCCGATAATCTTGCTCCAAATAAAATAGGAATTCTATTTCCATTTTTATCTAAGCCAATAGTGCGGGAATAAAATGGACGAATAGGAGGAATACCAAAATTTGAAAACAAATCAGAATTTTCTAAAAAGAAGTTTCTTTTTTCAGGTAAAAATATATTGAATCGTGTAAGATTGGTTACTTGTTGATCCACTTCAACTTGAGAGAAATCGGGGTTGACTGTTAGGTCTAAATTTAAGGATGCATTTAATGCCAGCTTTGCATCAAAACCCGTACTTGCATTGGTGCTTAATGTTTTTTCATTTTCCTTATCCTCATTACTGTTGCCATTCACATAAGGTAAGAAGATTATGTTTTTCGAAGTAACAGGCGATCCTGTTTCAGGCCAATTCAGTAATCCAGTATACCCTAAATCATAGGATCTAAATATTGCTGGAACCTTAGTCCAAGTGCTGTACTCATTATTTTTTGCATCAATTCTAACAAAGTTTAAACCCCAGTGTAATTGTTTAGGATCATAACGAATAGACTTTAAGGGTATCATTACTTCTGCAATCCAAAAACTCCCATAATCTTTAGTCGCTGAAAACCATTTACTGTCCCAGCTCCATGAAGGGCCATCTTCAAAACTATTGCTTAACTGATCATCTGACTGAACATTTAATGCACTCACGACAAAATAAAAACCGTTTGTTTTTTTATTCTGTGGGTCTAACATGATACCCACACCATCATTACCATCATGCCCAATATCGCGTTTTAATCCTTTGATAAGTGAAGTGCCGCTATCATAAACTTTAAAACCAAAATATAAATTTTCATTATCAAAGGTGATGCGAACCTCCGTTTGTCGTTTTGCTTCGCCAATATCATTAGGATATTTTTTATTAAAATGTTTAGCTAATTCTGCTGAAGCCCAAACCGACTCATCCAATATCCCATCAATTTTAATTTTAGTTGAGGTGGGTTGTATATTATATTGAAAACGTTTTTGAAAATCGCTGATATTTTGCGCTGAAGTATCCTTTGATGCAATAAGTATAAAAAGAAATGCAATAATTTTTAATAGCTGTTTTATCATGTGGGTGCAAATATCCTATATGTAATGAATTGATTACCTATTAGATGCCAGAAAAATGTAAAAAAAAGTATAAACGGCTTAATCCTTGGTTAAAATATCGGGTCGGCGTTGTTTTGTGCGCTCTAATGCTTGTTCTTGGCGCCATATTTCGACCTTTTTGGGATCGCCGGTTAGCAAAACAGGAGGCACTTCTAAATCTCTAAAGTTAGCTGGTCTAGAATATACGGGCGGAGCTAATAAATTATCCTGAAATGAATCGGTTAAAGCCGATGTTTCATCATTTAAAACACCCGGTATAAGTCTGCCAACAGCATCTATAATCACAGCTGCAGCTAATTCGCCGCCACTTAATACGTAATCGCCTATTGAAATTTCTTGCGTAACATATAATTCTCTTATTCTTTGATCAATTCCTTTGTAATGACCACAAATAATTAGAATCCTATTTTTTAATGAAAGACTATTCGCCTCTTTTTGTTCAAATCTTTTACCGTCAGGTGTAACAAATATAATTTCATCAAACTTGCCTTCTTGCTGAAGTTCGTCTATCGCATTTGCCAATGGTTCACACATGATGACCATACCCGCACCACCCCCATATTGATAGTCATCTACCTGCCCATGCTTATTAATGGCCCACTTCCTTAATTGATGAAGCTTAATAGTTAAGTGGCCTCTTTCTTGTGCACGCTTCATAATGCTATGCTCAAAAGGGCTAGTTAATAATTCAGGCAGTACAGTTAATATTTCAATGGTCATAATGCAAAGTTAATCCAAAAATTCCCCCAAATCACGTCGATTCTTTTTAGTGGGTCTACCAATTTTACTTAGTCTTTTCCCAGTTTGGAAAGTGGCAGCAACCTGCCTTACTCTTTCAAGTTCTTCAACAGGTGTTAGATCCTCGTAATATAATATGGCTTCAGCATATGCCTTACGACTTTCTAAAATTTGTGTTACGCGTAGGGTCCAATTTTTATGTTCTGTTCTTGCTTCATAAATATCACCAATCACCACCGCACGAGAAGCTTTGACATTTTCACCTTTTAATTTAACACGTCCTTTGTCAATTGCTTCAGTTGCTTGACTGCGCGTTTTAAAAACACGAATCGACCATAGGTATTTATCCAATCTTACTTTTTCTTTCTTTTCTTTTTCAGTTGGCATGCTTTAGGCATTTTTGTCGGCAAAATATTTATGGAAATAAGGGATGGTTTCAATCCCTTTGTAGAAATTATAAACATCATATTTTTCATTTGGACTATGTAAGTTGTCACTGTCCAAACCAAAGCCCATAAATACAATTTTCAATCCTAATTCTTTTTCAAATAAAGAACAAATTGGAATACTACCTCCACCTCTTACAGGAATGGGATCTTTGCCAAATGTTGTTGCAATTGCTTTTGCCGCACTCTTATATTCATGTGAATCAATAGGTGTCATATAAGGTTCTCCACCATGGTGTTCAAATGCATCAACTGTTACATTGGGCGGTGCAATTTTTTTGAAATGTGCTAATACCATCGCAGTAATTTTTTCAGATGATTGATTAGGCACTAATCTACATGAAATTTTTGCAAATGCTTTTGAAGGTAAAACGGTTTTTGCACCTTCACCAGTATAGCCACCCCAAATACCATTTACTTCCAAAGTAGGTCGAATACCTGTTCTTTCATTGGTGCTATATCCTTTTTCACCCCAAACTTCTTTGATACCTAAATCATCAGACCACTCTTTTAAATCAAATGGTGCTTCCGCCATTTTCTTTCTTTCAGCGTCAGTTGATTCCACTACATCATCATAAAATCCCGGAATGGTAATATGGTTATTTTCATCATGACATGATGCAATCATTTTAGATAAAATGGTAATTGGGTTAGCAACTGCTCCACCATAAACCCCGCTATGTAAATCACGATTTGGTCCTGTAACTTCTACTTCAATATAACTTAACCCTCTAACACCAATATCAATAGATGGGCTGTCCATGCTAATCATGGCAGTATCACTAATCAAAATAACATCTGCTTTTAATAATTCATGGTTTGCTTTTACAAAAGTGGCCAAGTTAGGACTTCCTATTTCCTCCTCACCTTCAATAATAAATTTCATGTTGGTACAAAGCGTATTTGTTTTTGACATGATTTCCAACGCTTTTACATGCATATAAAATTGTCCTTTGTCATCGCATGATCCACGTGCAAATATTTTTCCATCAATAATGGTAGGCTCAAATGGACCACTATTCCAAAGTTCTAAAGGCTCGGCAGGTTGAACATCATAGTGACCATAAACTAATACGGTAGGGAAACTGGGGTCCACTATTAATTCACCATATACAATTGGGTGGCCTTCGGTTTCATATATTTTTGTTGTTTTTGCACCTGCCTCCAGCAATGATTTCTCAACTGCTTTAGCGCAAGTAAGCATATCGTCCTTGTTTTCAGTTTTAGCACTTACGCTAGGTATGCGTAATAAGTCCAATAATTCATTCAAAAAACGGTCTTTGTTTTCATCTTGAAATTGTTTCCAGTTGGTCATATTCTTTTAATTTAAATTAATTGGTGTTTATGATTAGATAAGACATTTTCCATCGTCCAATCCAATTTTTTCTGAAAATCATGTTGTCTCTTTTCACAATTCTGAATACTGCATATGGCACAACTAAAATGCATGCAACCGTCAATATGTATAAAAAATTCAACACTATCTCCAAATTTGCTTTTGATTAAATCAGTGAATTTGTCCATTACCCTATGCGCTTCATGAACATTTAAATACCATGGCATAGTTAAGTGACAGTCAATGTGTAATAATGGGCCGTATTTAATTACCCTTAAATTATGCAAGTCAATCCAGTTGTCGTTTCGATTGGCATTCATTTCATCAATTACATTTTCCAGTAATGCTAAATCAGCTTCATCCATAATACCTGCTAATGACTGTCTAATAATTTTATAGCCATTATAAATGATCCAAATGCCCATGAATAGTGCAATAATACTATCTATGCCGTTATAATTTGTTAATAGCATAGCAATGATGCCTATTATTATTCCAAAAGTTGTAAAACTATCAATGATTAAATGTTGACCACTTGAAATCAGTGCTAGGGATTTATTTTGCCTTCCCATTTTTTTTGCAATCAGACCGGCGAATAAATTAATAAATGCAGTAGCTACTAAAATCCAAAGACCATTATCAAGTGCTTGCAGCGTATGAGAAGAGAAATAACTAGTTATTGTTTCAATAATGATAATTAGACCTGCTGTAATAATCAAGCTCCCTTCAAATGCTGCTGAAATAAATTCTGCTTTACCATGCCCATAAGGATGTTCCTTGTCTCTTGGTTTGCTTGCAACGTATAAACTATATAGTCCTATACATCCTGCAATTACATTGACAATACTCTCTAACGCATCAGATAAAACGGATAAAGAATGTGTTAAATAATAAGCAACAAATTTTAGTCCAAATAAAACAATACTGAGTATTGTTAAATAAAATTGAACTTTTAAATTTTGTTTTGATTTAAGCACTTATTGAAATTGAATAAATGAGCAATGAAAAAGCTATTCAAGTATATAATTATTTTGCTTCAGTAAATTTTTGCTGAACAAATTCCCAGTTAACTAAATTCCACCATGCGTTAATATAATCTGGGCGCTTGTTTTGATACTTTAAATAATAGGCATGTTCCCAAACGTCTAAGCCTAATAATGGGGTTCCTTGGACCTCAGCAATATCCATTAAAGGATTATCCTGATTGGGTGTTGAGCTAACTGCAAGTGTACCGTCTTTTTTAATTAATAACCATGCCCACCCACTTCCAAATCTAGATTTTGCAGCTTCTCCAAAGGCTTTTTGGAAATCTGCAAATGAACCAAATGTTTTATTGATAGCCTCCGCTAAAGTACCAGAAGGTGCTGTTGAAGGTGCGGGTTTCATTAATTGCCAAAACAATTCATGATTATAATGTCCGCCTGCGTTATTGCGCATTTTTGGACTATATTTTGAAATCGAATTCAATAAGGTTATTAGTGAAGTGTTTGAAGTATCCACTTTTTCTGCCAAACATGCATCCGCAAGATTTTTTGTATAGGTAGCAGCATGTTTTGTATAATGAATTTCCATGGTTAACGCATCAATGTATGGTTCTAATGCATTATAGCTATATGGCAATGGTTTTTGTTGATAAACTATTGCATCTAAGGCTATAGATGGTGCAAAAGATGACATTAGTGGCATTGCGGCAATTGCAATACCTGCTTTGCCAGTTTTACTTAAAAATTGGCGTCTGTTTTGATGTGCACTATTCATAATATTATTTTTTAAAGTACTTCTGTAAAGTTACTTTAATTGGCTGTAATAGTCGGTAGTAAAATTCCTGATTAAATAACTGCGAATCTCGCATAGCTTTAAAGGTTAGAAAGGCTCCTACGGGTATTAATATTGCTGAGGATAACCACATGCCTTTATAAACACTCCATTCACCCGATTTGGCAAATTTTTCTCCAAAATTGTTAAGTAGAAAAAATATAACAAAAAATACAATGGCCAGCACTAATGGTGTTCCAAGCCCACCTTTTCTAATGATAGAACCTAAAGGCGCGCCAATTAAAAAAAGTACAATACAAGCAAATGATAAAGTGAATTTTCGGTGCCATTCAATTGCGTGGGTAGCACCATTGCGTTCGTTGGCTTTGTAGTTGTCTCTAATGGCTCCTATATTATTTAATACCGACGAAAATTGATATCCTAAAGCTTCAATAATATTATTGGACAATGAGTCAGCTACAATTTCATTGAATTGCTTAATTTTTTTTGTGTTTTTAAATGCAGCAAAAACTTTAGCACTGTCCTTATAAGTCATAAACCTTAAATAAGGCACTACCTCTCGAATCATTTTTTTGGTATAAAAACTGTCATAGTTTTTTAAAGAATCAATTGCGAAACCTAACTGACGAACACTTAACATTTTAGGGTCATAAATATTTTCACTTCCCTTATTCATTTGAAAACTACTAAGGTTAAAAACCTTTTTATATTCTTTGAAATAAAGTCTGGTGAATTCGGTATTGGTTGTATTTTTTGTACCTCTTTCTTGGTATCTCCAACCGTTATACATTATAAATTCTAAAAACTTCTTATCCTTGGAAACCCTCATCACGCCTGATTCTGCAATAAGCATATTATCTTGCAGGTTAAACTTTTTTTCAAAAATTACAATATTACGAATCACACTATCATTAGATTCTTTTTTCCCTAGCTTGATTACATATCCTTCAATTTTATCATAAAAAACGCCTTCTTTAATGTCTAATGCAGGCTTTGAAACAATGATTTCATACTTCAATGAAGTCAATTTCATTTGCGTTACAGGAATAATATTGTTTGCAAATAAAAAGGCAACACCCGATAAAAAAATGGTGAATATAAATAATGGGCGCATGAATCTAATCAAAGGAATGCCCGCTGCTTTAATCGCGATTAATTCAAAACTCTCTCCTAAATTTCCAAAAGTCATGATGGATGAAAACAACAATGCCAACGGCAATGCGGTAGTAAAAGTAGTAGCTGAAACTAATCCAATGAGCTCTAAAATTGTAAATAAGTCTAATCCTTTACCTACAAGGTCATCAATGTAAAGCCAAAAAAATTGCATCGTCAGCACAAAGGTGGAAATAGTGAGTGCTGCCAAGAAAGGCCCAATGAAAGCCTTTAATATTAGTATGTCTAATTTTTTGAACAAATTGTTGGAACTAACTTCCTATACGATGAAAAAGGTCTTTTATTTGATACTCCCATAATTGACTTTGGTCTTTGATTTCATTTTTCTCTGCAAAATCCTTAATAATTAGGACTGTTTGATTTGAAATCTCTGTCTTCTCAACCCTAAATTCGAAATATTCATTTTTCTCACTATGCAACCATCTGAAGCGAATAAATTTATCTTCTTCTTGATCAATAATTTCTGCCTTATCTGGCACCCCTCCATTCCATGAAAAGCTGAATACGTTTTCCCATTCGTCTACTTTGTCAGCAAACCACTCTTGTAATCCCGATGCAGTAGAAAGGAATTCAAATAATATACCTGGTGAACATCTCACTGGAAACTCTAATGTAAATAATTGTTTCTTACTCATAAATAACGCGATATCCTCTGTTTAATTAATTCGTTAGGTGCAATAATAATAATTAAAGACTAGCTTCCAAGTATTTTTCAATGTTTATTAGTTAACAAACTGATAATACGTAAGAATAGCATAGGTGTATTATTGTTAATTCCCTGATAATCAATTTGTTAATTAAGTTATGAACTTCAAAATATTTTATCAATACCCTGACTTATCTTTGCTACCCTTAACATCGAATTATGTTTAATAGCCTAAGTGAAAAATTAGAATCCGCATTTAAGCACCTGAAAGGTCAGGCGCGTATTAATGAGTTGAATGTTGCAAATACATTAAAAGACATCAGAAAAGCTTTATTGGATGCCGATGTTAATTTTAAAATAGCAAAGGAGTTTACAGATAGTATTAAGGAAAAAGCAATTGGTGAAAAGGTAATTAATGCAATTAGCCCAGGCCAGTTAATGGTAAAAATTGTGCAGGATGAATTAACTGCATTAATGGGAGCTGAGGCCACGCCTTTAACCTTAAATGGAAATCCAACGATCATTTTAGTTGCAGGTTTACAGGGATCAGGTAAGACTACTTTTTCAGGTAAATTAGCTAACTATTTAAAGGCTCAAAAAAAGTCTCCTTTATTAGTTGCTGCTGATATTTATCGTCCTGCGGCGATGGATCAATTAACTGTTTTAGCAGAACAAATTGGGGTAGATGTTTTTGTTGAAAGAGAAAATAAAAATGCAGTATCTATTGCACAAAATGCAATTGCCTATGCTAAGCAAAATAATAAAAATGTTATCATTATAGATACTGCCGGTCGTTTAGCAGTGGATGAAGTAATGATGACGGAGGTCGCGAATATTAAATCTGCCATCAATCCACAAGAAATTTTATTTGTAGTGGATTCCATGACAGGACAAGATGCAGTCAATACTGCAAAGGCTTTCAACGATCGTTTGGATTTCACAGGAGTTGTTTTAACAAAGTTGGATGGTGATACAAGAGGTGGTGCAGCGTTAAGTATTAAGTACACTGTGAATAAGCCGATTAAGTTTATGAGCAGTGGTGAGAAAATGGACACCTTAGATGTTTTTTATCCTGAACGTATGGCCCAAAGAATTTTGGGTATGGGTGATATTACTTCATTGGTTGAAAAAGCGCAAGCACAATATGATGAAGAAGCTGCTAAAAAATTGGAGAAAAAAATTCGCAAGAATCAATTTGATTTTGAAGATTTTTTAACCCAAATTCAGCAGATTAAAAAAATGGGTAATTTAAAAGATTTGATGGGTATGATTCCAGGGATGGGAAAAAATTTAAAAGACGTTGACATTAAAGATGATGCGTTTAAAGGGGTAGAAGCCATCATTCAATCAATGACTATTATTGAAAGAAGAAATCCAGATATGTTAACCCCAAGTCGCAAACAAAGAATAGCGAATGGGTCTGGTAAGAATATTGCAGAGATTAATGCGTTCATGAAGCAGTTTGATCAAATGAAGCAAATGATGAAAATGATGAATGGTCCAATGGGTTCAGCCATGATGAGCAAAATGCCTGGCATGAGGAAGTAGGGTATTATTAACCTAATTCGTTGATTTTCATTGTTTTTTATGATTTTTTAGGTATAATTTTTATACTTAAGCTTGTATTTTTTGGGTGAATTCATCCCTTTCTATTATCTTCGCGCCTCAACCTTATTTGTTAACGCCTATAAATTTCTATTTAAAATGGCAGTAAAGATCAGACTACAGCGTCATGGTAGTAAAAAAAGACCTTTCTACTTCATAGTAGTGGCCGACGGACGCGCACCAAGAGATGGTAAATTCATCCAAAAAATTGGTACTTACAATCCTTTAACAGTTCCTGCGACAATCGAATTAGATCGTCAAAAAGCGTTAGAGTGGTTAAACAAAGGTGCTCAACCTACAGACACCGTTCACAGAATTTTATCATTCAAAGGTGTACTTTATTTGAAACACTTATTACGTGGTGTTAAATTAGGCTTATTTGATGATGCAACTGCAATGGCTAAGTTCCAAACTTGGTATGCTGAGCATGAATCACAAGTAGCTTCTAAAAACGATGCGCACAAAAAAGCACAAGCTGCTAAAAAAGTGTACGTACCTGTTGTAAAGAAAGTTGCTGAGCCAGTAGCGGAAGTTGTAGCTGAAGAAGAAGTTGCGAATGCAACTGATGAAAGCGCACAAGTTTCAGCACCAGCTGCTGAAGCTGCTGCAGAGGAAACTCCAGCTGCTGAATAGTTTACACTATCAACATAGCTTTAAAAGCCCCGGTTTCCTTTTGGAAGCTGGGGTTTTTTATGGAACTTATTTCCTTTTAAAAGATTTAAATTTGCGCATGAGTGAGTATATCCACATTGGAAAATTAGTTGCACCACATGGTGTTGCTGGTGCAGTGATATTAGAACATGCATTGGGTCAGCCTATTCACTTTAAAGGAGTGGAAGCATTATTTGTAGAACAAAAAGCGGGAAGTTTTATTCCCTACTTTATTGAGTCGGCAAGTGCAAAAACCGACACCATAACCCACTTACAAATGGAAGGTGTAAAAACAAGAGAAGCAGCAAATTTTTTAACAAGTAAAAAAGTTTGGTTGCCACAAGCGGACTTTCAAAAACTAGTTGAAAAAAATTCACCACTTGCTTTACTCGGTTATATGGTACAAGAGGCAGGAAAAAATATTGGTGTGATTCAGGAAGTGATTGAACAACCTCACCAATTAATGGTGACCATTTTATATAATGGAAATGAAGCCTATATTCCTTTACATGAGGAAAGTTTAAAAGGAGTTAACCATGCAAAAAAAATTGTCCAAGTGGAACTACCTGATGGTTTATTAGACCTTTATTCCGAGGAAACCCCTTAATTTTTTCAATTCATTTTCAATCATTTAGTTATGCTTTAACAAGCGTTCATAAAGAATTTAAAAAATAATTTTATAAAAGTCTACTAATTTAGTAGGAAATATATATCTTTGTATTCTCGAATTAAAAAAGACTATTAACAACATAAAAAATAGAAAGATTATGAGTATAAGATTAGGGGATATTGCTCCAGACTTTAAAGCAAAGACAAGCATTGGTGATATTAGTTTTCATGAATATTTAGGAGACAGCTGGGGTATTTTATTTTCACATCCTGCTGACTTTACACCGGTATGTACTACTGAGTTAGG
>JBDKFR010000007.1:0-9219 GCA_039798645.1 Bacteroidota bacterium | reverse complement strand
GACAAACTGCACCAAAAACAGTCGTGCTACCGTTACACAATCAGGCAATCCCTATGCCATTCGTTGAATGGAGTGCAAAAATAGGGGTCAGGGCAAAATTTTCCAAATTTTTATGTCATTTGCTGACATTATTATCATTTTGTACTAACTTATATTGCTATTTATATTTCAAAACTTAAACGCTGCCTATTATGAACAGTAAATTGTTGCTTTTAACCGCTTTTATTGGATGTTTATTCCTCCTATCGTTTAGAGGGGATAAAAAGAAAAAAATTATATTTTTTGGCGACTCAATTACCCAAATGGGGGTAGATAAAGGGGGGTATATTGACTTAATTAAACAGGATTTAGTGAATAAAGGTGTTGCAAATAATTATGAAATTATAGGAGCAGGTATAGGTGGAAACAAAATTTATGATTTGTTCTTGCGAATGGATAAGGATGTTATGGAACAACATCCAGACATTGTTTATATATGGGTTGGTGTTAATGACGTTTGGCATAAATCAAGCATGGGTACTGGTACCGACTATGATAAGTTTGGAAAGTTTTATGATGCTGTTGTTAAAAAAATGCAGGCACAAGGTATTAGTGTAATTTTAGTGACACCAGCAGCAATAGGAGAGCGAAACGATTTTTCCAACGAACAAGATGGTGATTTAAATTTATACAGCAATTGGATTCGAAAGTATGCAGCTGATAATTCACTTGGATTGGTTGATTTAAGAAAATCTTTTCATGAATATAGTGTTGCTAATAATCCTAAAAATGAGGATAGGGGAATTTTAACCAATGATAGAGTACATTTAAATGCAAAAGGGAATGCATTCGTAGCTGCTGAAATGTGGAAGGCTATTAAATAAGTTGTCTAATATTATAAATATTAAAAAAGCCTCCTAGTTATTTAGGAGGCTTTTTGTTTTAAACCTTAAAACTTTGAATGCTATTTATTTATTCATTTAATTACTTGGGAATATGATTAACTAGCAATTACTAAATAATAATTTTTCTTTCCTTTTTGTAATAACATATATTTTCCTTGCAATAATTGTGCTGTTGTTACGGTTGTAAATTCAGTATTAATTTTTTCTTTATTGATACTTAAACCACCTGCCTGCCACATTTTGCGGGCCTCTCCTTTACTTGGGAAAATTTGTGTATCGGCAAGTAAACTTACTAAATCATATCCTTCATTCAATTGGGCTAAGGTTACATTCACAGTTGGAACGCCTTCCATTACTTGCAATAATTGCTCTTCATTTAAGGATTGCAATACCTCGGTCGTTGCATTTCCAAATAAAATTTCAGTAGCACTGATAGCGAATTTCAAATCTTCTTCACTATGAACTAATTTTGTCAGTTCACCCGCTAACGCTTTTTGTAAGGTTCTTAATTGAGGAGCCGTTGTATGTTCTGCAATTAAAGCATCAATAACAGATGGTTCTAGTAAAGTAAATATTTTAATCCATTTAGTCGCATCTTCATCACTTGCATTTAACCAGAATTGATAAAATTGGTATGGGGATGTTTTCTTTGCGTCTAACCATACATTTCCTTTTTCAGTCTTACCAAATTTACCGCCATCGGCTTTAGTTATTAATGGACAAGTAAATGCAAAAGCTTCTCCTCCTGTTTTGCGGCGAATCAATTCAGTACCAGTAGTGATATTTCCCCACTGATCGCTACCGCCCATTTGAAGCTTGCAATTTTTATTTTTATGTAACCAATAAAAGTCATAACCCTGCACTAATTGATATGTGAATTCAGTAAAGCTCATACCAGTATCACCTTCAATTCTCTTTTTCACACTATCCTTCGCCATCATATAGTTCACCGTAATATGTTTACCTACATCTCTAATAAAATCAAGGAAAGTAAAATCCTTAAACCAGTCGTAATTATTTACAAGTTCAGCAGCATTTTTTGCACCACTGTTAAAATCTAAAAAATGAGATAATTGTTTTTTAACACCAGCAATATTAATAGCCAAGGTTTCCTCACTTAATAAATTACGCTCCTCACTTTTTCCGCTAGGATCGCCCACCATGCCGGTTGCACCACCTACCAAAGCAAAAGGTTTGTGACCTGCTTTTTGCAAATGCACTAAAAGTAAAATAGGCACTAAACTACCAATATGTAAACTATCCGAGGTTGGGTCAAATCCTATATAACCAGAAACCATCTCTTTTTCAAACAATTCCTCAGTGCCTGGCATAATATCCTGAATCATACCTCTCCAACGTAGTTCTTGAACTAATGTCATATTCTAATACTTTCGGCAAATTTAACTATTAAAAGCAATAATTTTACATCATGAACCCAACAAAGCAAACAATTGGTGAAGGAACCAGAATAATGAACTTTTTTTTAGATACCATATTCATATGTTTCCTTAGCTATTTCATTTACAGGTGGTATAACTTTTATGCATTTTATGGGTATTTTAAACCCGTTAGATATGGCTATTTTTTCTTTGCTATCACTTGGGCGTATACCTTTTTATTTGAATTATTATTTTGTAGAACCATTGCAAAAATGATTTCAAAAACCAAAGTGATTTCTACCAACGGGAAACGTCCTAATATTTTTCAGTTTTTGATTAGGGCAACTTTACGAACATCCCTAGTTACGATGGTCGGATTGGCTTGGAATGACCAACCACTTCACGATACATTTTCTAAAACAGTATTGGTAAGCACAAGAAAATAAATCATTCCTTAATTCGCAACCCTTCCTATAAAGGGTGCTTGTACATTTGTAAAATTTTTTGAATGGCTAAGATTGGTATTAATATTGCAACGGGTAGTTTACAACAAGCTGAAATGATTGTTGGTATTGATTTAGGTACGACCAATAGTTTGGTGGCCATCATTCATCCCGATACAAAACAGCCAACAGCTTTAAAAGAGTTTGATGGCAGTAGTATCGTGCCAAGTGTTGTGCATTTTGATTCATATGGAAATGTAGAAGTAGGAGAGCGTGCGAAACCCTTTTTAGAATCTGATCCTAAAAACACCATTTTTAGCGCGAAGCGTTTAATGGGAAAAAGTTATAAGGACATTCAAACCCATCAGGATTTTTTCGCGTATAAAGTGATTGATGACAATACTGATAGTTTAGTTAAAGTGCAGGTAGCAAATAAGTTTTATTCTCCTATTGAATTAAGTTCTTTCATTTTAGAAGAGTTAAAAAAACGTGCAGAACATATTTTAAAAACACCGGTTACAAAAGCAGTAATTACGGTGCCAGCTTATTTTAATGATGCACAAAGACAAGCCACACGAGATGCGGGAAAGTTAGCAGGGTTAGACGTGTTACGCATTATTAATGAGCCAACAGCAGCAAGCCTTGCATATGGATTGGGTTTAAATCCAGCAGAGGAAAAAACAATAGCTGTGTACGATTTAGGTGGCGGTACATTTGACATTTCAATTTTAAGAATTGTAGGCGGTGTATTTGAAGTACTAAGTACCAATGGAGATACTTATTTAGGAGGTGACGATTTAGATAGAGCTATCATTGAATATTGGATGAAAAATTGGTCGATCAATGATTTAGACCAACACAAGGAATTAAAACAACAATTAAGACTCGCTGCAGAAAAAGCAAAAATTCATTTATCAAACGAAGATTTTTTTGAAACAGATTTTGCTGGAGAAAAAATTTCAATCACTAAAGAAGTATTTGAAAATTTGGTACAACCCATCGTTAATAAAACAATGGACTGTTGTCGCAACGCTATGAAGGACGCGGGTTTACAAGTAGCTGATATCAATACAGTGTTAATGGTAGGGGGAAGTACACGTGTTCCGTTGGTTAAAAAAACAGTTGCACAATTTTTTAATCAAGAGGTAAATGATTCCGTAAATCCGGATGAAGTGGTTGCCTTAGGAGCAGCGGTACAAGCCGATATTTTAGCGGGTAATAATCAATCCATGTTACTATTGGATATTACACCATTAAGTTTGGGCATTGAAACCATGGGTGGATTGATGGATGTTTTGTTACCAAGAAATTCAAAAATTCCAACGAAAGCAGGAAGACAATATACTACACAAAAGGACGGCCAATCAGGGATTCAAATTGCAGTATATCAAGGTGAGCGCGATTTGGTGAAAGACAATAGAAAGTTAGGAGAGTTCACTTTAACAGGTATTCCAGCAATGCCTGCAGGACTTCCAAAAGTGGATGTGAGTTTTTTAATTAATGCAGATGGCATTTTACAAGTAAGCGCCAAAGAATTAAGGAGTGGGGTAACGCAAAGTATTGATATAAAACCTCAATATGGCCTAACAGACGAGGAAGTAGAACAACGATTAATGGATAGTATAACCCATGCTAAAGAGGATATCGCCACAAGGGCATTAGTAGAAGCTAAAACAGAGGCTGAGCAAATTTTATCCGTTACAGAGAAGTTTTTGACAAAAAATGCTTCCATTTTAAATAAAGAGGAATTAATGGCTTCGGCTAATGCTATGCAAGCACTACAATTGGCTATTACCATGGAAGACAAGAACTTAATACAATCAAAGACCGAGGAATTAAATGAAGTTACTAGACCATTTGCAGAGCGTGCCATGGATCAGGCCATTTCAGGAGCGTTAAAAGGGAAGGACATTCAAACTGGCCTGTAGTGGTCATATTACTTTGAGAAATATAAAATTGGGCAGAAATTTGGTTAAATAAAACAAATACCTATCTTTGCCCTCCAATTTTCCTTCACCTTTTATAAAATATAAAGGTTTGGAAAATAAATTTTAATTTTTTTCAAAAACGCCTGAGGAGGTATATATTATGTTAATTATAGATTCAAAAGACTGCGAAAACATCGACAAAGCACTTAAAAAGTACAAGAAGAAATTCGAAAAAAGTAAAACTTTAGTGAATTTACGTGCACGTCAAGCATTTGTGAAACCATCGGTTAAACGTCGTTTCCAAGTATTGAAAGCGATATACAAGCAGCAGATTTTCTCTGGAAAAATCGAGGGATAATTTTTTTAGCGTCTTTTTTTTAAATTTAAAGACTCAAAAAAATCCTCTTATATATTTTTAAAGCCCCTTTGTAGGGGCTTTTTTAGTTACTTTTTAACAATCACTTATTTTCAGATTCAGCCTAAAAGCTGGGTCTTTTTTTTCTTCGTATCTTTAAGCTAGCAATGATTTCACAAACCCGCTATACACCGCTGAATGCCTTCTTAGCATATCTTCAGTTTGAGAAGCGTTATTCTATTCATACCATTACGGCGTATTCAAATGACCTTATTCAGTTTTTCGATTTCATTGAAACGCAGTACGAGGGCATTGCCATTCAACAAATTTCAGGCACCATGGTGCGTTCCTGGTTGGCTGGGATGAAAGAGGAGGAGATGACTGGAAAAACATTGAATCGTAAAATATCTTCCCTAAAATCGTTTTTTAAGTATCAAATACAACAAGGGCAATTGGCGAAAAGCCCTATGGAAACTGTAATCAGCCCAAAAGTGAATAAGCGATTACCTGTTTTTGTAGCAGAAAATGATATGGAACAACTTTTTACAAATTTAAACTTTGCAGAAGGGTGGAAGGGTTATACCGAAAAAATGGTGATACAACTTTTTTATGCCACCGGTATGCGTTTAAGTGAATTGATAAATTGTAAAGAAAATCAATTAGATATATCAAAGCGAATCGTGAAAGTATTAGGTAAAGGAAATAAAGAAAGGATGATTCCAATTAGTCCTGAATTAGCAAATGAGTTTAAGGAGTATTTAAATCAAAAACCTGCGGAAGCTGCAGGCAATCCTCATTTATTTGTGACTGAAAAAGGGAAGGCTTTGCAACCCAGGGCAGTATATAGTTTTGTAAAATTTTATCTTTCACAAGTAACCACTTTGCAAAAGAAAAGCCCCCACGTGTTAAGACACAGTTTTGCTACCCATTTAATGAATAATGGTGCCGATTTAAATGCGGTAAAAGAATTGCTAGGCCATGCAAGCCTTGCAGCAACACAGGTATACACGCATAATACCATTGAAAAGCTGAAAGAGGTATTTGCTAAAGCACATCCCAAAGCCTAATTAATATCAGCAAATTTTCAGTTCTAAATGACTTAGCTCATTAGCAATCATAAAGTTTTCTTAAAAGAAAATTATTCTTTTTATAATTCAATTTATATCGTAACTTAAGGGTGCAGAAGTTAGTAATAACAACTGAGCAGTTCTTTCATTAGTTTATTATTTAAAAAATTAATTATGAACATTAACATCCAAACAGTGCATTTTGATGCAGATCAAAAGTTATTAGAATTAGTAGAAAGAAAATTACAAAAACTGGTCACCTTCCATGATCGAATAACAAAAGTGAATGTGTTTTTGAAATTAGATAATTTGGTACATGAAATAAAAGACAAAGTAGTAGAAATAAATATTCATATACCGAAACAAGATTGCTTCGTGAAAGCCACCACAAAATCATTTGAAGCATCTTTGGAAAAGGCAATGGATGGCATCACGAACCAGTTAAAAAAGAAAAAAGAAAAGATAGCTGCATAAAATATTCCCTATAAAACGCAAAGAAGGCCCAAAAAGGGCCTTTTTTATTTTAAATATTTGCCCAAAAAACTGAAATAGGGGTGATTTTTTATAAAACCTTAAAAAATAGGATAAAAACATTCCCTAAAATTTTGATAAATAAAGATTTCGATTACCTTTGCCATCCCAAAAATGGGGAGTGTTCTTTTGTGGAAGTAAGATAAGCCGGAATAGCTCAGTTGGTAGAGCAGCTGATTTGTAATCAGCAGGTCGCGGGTTCGAGTCCCATTTCCGGCTCACTTTGGGCAGATGGCCGAGTGGTTAAAGGCGACAGACTGTAAATCTGTTCTCTCACGAGTACGTAGGTTCGAACCCTACTCTGCCCACAAAATTTTATGTATATTTGTACTTCATGGATAGTGCAATTGGATAGTGAGACATAAAAATTAGTTCTTTTAGGATCAAGAAAATGGGTTGAAACAATGCGGGAGTAGCTCATTTGGTAGAGCGATAGCCTTCCAAGCTATAGGTGGCGAGTTCGAGCCTCGTCTCCCGCTCCATTAAAGTTGATGAGTTGAGAAGTGGTTTGTGAAAAAGGAAGCCGGTGTAGTAAATTGCCGTTGTGGCTCAGTGGTAGAGCACTTCCTTGGTAAGGAAGAGGTCGTGAGTTCAATTCTCATCAACGGCTCAAGGGATGGAAATAACAAAAAAGCTATGGTCGATGGACTCGGTGGTCTATTGACGGCGATTATAAAAAAAACAAAAATTAATAAAGATGTCTAAAGAGACCTTTAAGAGGGAGAAACCTCACGTAAACGTTGGTACCATTGGCCACGTTGACCATGGTAAAACAACATTAACTGCTGCTATCACAGACGTATTGTCAAAAAGAGGATTGGCTGCAAAGAAAAACTACGATGAAATTGATGGTGCACCAGAAGAAAAAGAGCGTGGTATCACTATCAATACTGCACACGTAGAATACCAAACTGATACTCGTCACTATGCGCACGTTGACTGTCCAGGTCACGCTGACTATGTGAAGAACATGATTACTGGTGCTGCTCAAATGGACGGTGCTATCTTAGTAGTTGCTGCTACAGATGGTCCTATGCCACAAACAAAAGAGCACATCTTACTTGCACGTCAGGTAGGTGTACCTCAAGTAGTTGTATTTATGAACAAAGTAGACTTAGTTGACGATGCTGAATTGTTAGACTTAGTTGAAATGGAAATCCGTGATTTATTATCATCTTATGGATTTGATGGTGACAACACTCCAATCATCCGTGGTTCTGCAACTGGCGCTTTAGCTGGTGAGCAACAATGGGTTGATAAAGTGACTGAGTTAATGGACGCTGTAGATAGCTACATTCCATTGCCTCCACGTCCTATCGATCAACCATTCTTGATGTCAGTTGAGGACGTATTCTCGATCACTGGTCGTGGTACTGTTGCAACTGGTCGTATCGAAAGAGGTATCATCAAAGTGGGTGAGGCTGTAGAAATCGTAGGTTTGATGGAAACTCCAATGAGCTCAACTGTAACAGGTGTTGAGATGTTCAAAAAATTATTGGATCAAGGTCAAGCTGGAGATAACGCAGGTTTATTATTACGTGGTATTGAGAAAAAAGATATCCGTCGTGGTATGGTAATTTGTGCTCCTAAGTCGATCACTCCACATACTGACTTCAAAGCTGAGGTTTATGTATTATCAAAAGAAGAAGGTGGACGTCACACTCCATTCTTTAATAAATATCGTCCTCAATTCTACTTCCGTACTACGGACGTAACTGGAGAGTGTACTTTACCAGAAGGAACTGAGATGGTAATGCCAGGTGATAACGTTAGCATCAGCGTTAAGTTGATCCAACCTATCGCGATGGAGAAAGGTCTTAAGTTCGCGATCCGTGAGGGTGGTAGAACTGTAGGAGCTGGTCAAGTTACTGAAATCGTTAAGTAATTTAACTAAACATATAACTGAAAGTCTTAGGTTTGAGCAATTGCTTTGACCAGAGACTTTTGGTTCATACGGGCATGGTGCAACGGTAGCATACGGGTCTCCAAAACCTTTGATCTGGGTTCGAATCCTAGTGCCCGTGCGAAGAAAATTTGCTATATTTAGCAAAATTTATGGGTTTTAAATAGAATTAATATGAACAAAATAGCTAACTACTTCAAGGAAAGTTACTTGGAGTTACAAGAAAAAGTGACTTGGCCTACATGGGCTAACTTACAACAAAGTACAGTGATTGTGTTGGTAGCTACCATCATTATTACTGCATTGGTGTGGGTTATGGACACTGCTAGCAACCAATTATTAAAGTTGATATACTCTTTATTTAAGTAACCATGGAACCAGAAGTACAATCTATTGATACGAATACAACTGCCGCAGCCAATGCTCCAGAAACAAAGTGGTATGTGTTGCGTGTTGTAAGTGGAAAGGAAAAGAAGATTAAAGAATACCTTGATAAAGATATTGTTAGAAACGGATGGGTGAATGTGATCAAGCAAGTATTCCTTCCAATGGAAAAAGTTTACAAAGTGCAAAACGGTAAAAAAGTAATGCGTGAAAAAAACTATTTTCCAGGATATGTAATGATGGAAGTGATTGATAACAAGGCTCCCATTGCGGATGATATTGTTATGCATATCAGCAACATTACAAATGTGATGCACTTTTTGACGGATGGTAAAGGGTCAAAAG
>JBDKFR010000006.1:0-19077 GCA_039798645.1 Bacteroidota bacterium | reverse complement strand
CACGAGGCACATGAAGGAGCGGCTCATCATTAATAAATAATTAAAGATTTTTTTCAATAACAATTAAAACGTAAAAAAATGGTAGTAGGAAGTGTTGCCGCAATCGGCGCTGGATTAGCTGCTATCGGTGCCGGAATTGGTATCGGTCAGATTGGTAAAGGTGCTGTTGAAGGTATTGCTCGTCAGCCAGAAGCTGCTAACGAAATCCGTTCTAACATGATTGTTGCTGCTGCGTTCGTTGAGGCCGTTGCCTTGTTCGCTGTGGTTGTTGCCTTATTAGGTAACGGATAATCAAGTTGGAATTTAGGTCATAGACCAGATTTCAAAAACTCATTATAGGCCCTAGCACAGGGCGATGGGCCTATAATTTTTTAAGTATTGAAAGATTGAATAGAAATTATAAATAAATAATATAAATAGAGTTTTATGTTGTTAGAAATAAACCCGTTAGTGTTGCCAGATATTGGCTTGGTGTTTTGGAATACCATTGCCTTTTTGGTTTTATTAATTGTATTGGGCAAGTTTGCTTGGAAGCCAATTTTAAAAGCGATTCATGACCGTGAAAGCGGTATTGAGGAAGCTTTATTAAAGGCCGACAAAATGAAAGCTGAGATTACAGCTATGCAAAATGAAAATGAAGCGTTGTTGGCTAAAGCACGTGAAGAAAGAGCGATCTTAATTAAAGAGGCTAAAGAAGCATCTGAGAAAATGGTTGCAGAAGCAAAAGATAAAGCGAAGGCGGAATACGATCGTATTTTGGCGGATGCACAATTAGCTATAACACAACAAAAAAATGCAGCCTTAATAGATGTCAAAAATCAAGTAGGTTCATTAGTTATTGAAGTTGCTGAAAAAGTATTAAGAAAAGAGTTGTCTAATAAAGCTGAACAAGAAGGTTATATTAAGCAATTAGCAGACGGAGTTAAATTAAATTAATAAGAAATGTCAAACGCTCGTTTAGCAGGCAGATACGCAAAAAGTATATTAGACCTTGCCACTGAAAAAGGGCAATTGGAAGCGGTATATGCTGACATGAAATATTTGCAGGCTGTATGTACAGCAAGCAGTGAGTTTGTAAATTTATTGCGTAGTCCAATCATAAAAGCAGATCAAAAAAATAGTATCATAGATGCGGTTACTAAGGATAAAGTGAGTGCGTTAACAAATGCATTTACTGTATTGTTAGTGAAAAAAGGAAGAGAAAGTGATTTGCCAGAAATGGCTACTGCCTTTATTGAGCAATACAATGCCTTAAAAGGAATTCATCAAGTAACTTTAACCACAGCAGTTGAAGTAAGTGATGTATTGAAGAAATCAATTGAAGACAAGGTAAAAGCAGAAAATAAATTTGCAACCATTGAATTAACTACAAAAACAGATGAAGCACTCATTGGAGGTTTTGTATTAGAATTCGATAATAATTTATTGGATGCGAGTATCGCAAGAGATTTAAAAGATATCAAAAAACAATTTTTACATAACGAGTTCGTAGAAAAAATTTAAATAATCATTTATTAAAATAGAATATTATGGTGGACATTAAACCGGATGAAATATCAGCGATTCTTAGACAGCAATTAAGCAACTTTAATGCAAGTGCTGATTTAGAAGAAGTAGGTACTGTATTACAAGTGGGTGATGGTATCGCTCGTGTATATGGTTTGAATGGCGTTAGCAGTGGTGAGTTAGTGGAGTTTGAAAATGGTGTTAAAGCAATTGCCTTAAACTTAGAGGAAGATAACGTGGGTGTGGTAATGATGGGTGATAGCAAGGCTATTAAAGAAGGTGATAAAGTAAAAAGAACAGGACAAATTGCCTCTATCAAAGTAGGTAATGGTTTAGTTGGTCGTGTTATTAATATGTTGGGTGAGCCAATAGATGGTAAAGGTCCAATTCAAGGAGACTTATATGAAATGCCATTGGAGCGTAAAGCACCAGGGGTAATTTTCCGTGAGCCAGTTAAAGAACCATTACAAACAGGTATCAAAGCGATTGATGCGATGATCCCTATTGGTCGTGGTCAACGTGAATTGGTAATTGGTGACCGTCAAACTGGTAAAACAGCAATTTGTGTGGACACAATTATCAACCAAAAAGAATTCTACGATGCAGGTCAACCTGTATATTGTATATATGTTGCGATTGGTCAAAAAGCATCAACGATTGCGGGTGTTATGAAAACTTTAGAGGATAACGGTGCGATGGCTTACACAACTATTGTTGCAGCGTCAGCAGCGGATCCAGCTCCTCAACAGTTCTACGCTCCATTTGCGGGTGCAGCGGTGGGTGAGTTTTTCCGTGATTGTGGTAAACCAGCATTAATTGTATTTGATGACTTATCAAAGCAAGCGGTGGCTTATCGTGAAGTATCATTGTTATTACGTCGTCCGCCAGGTCGTGAGGCTTATCCAGGTGATGTATTCTACTTACATAGTCGTTTATTAGAGCGTGCTGCGAAAGTAATTGCAAACGATGATATCGCTAAAAACATGAACGATTTACCAGCTTCTATTAAGCACTTGGTAAAAGGTGGTGGTTCATTAACAGCATTACCAATTATTGAAACACAAGCAGGTGACGTATCTGCCTATATTCCTACGAATGTAATTTCTATTACAGACGGTCAAATATTCTTAGAAGGTAACTTGTTCAACGCAGGTATTCGTCCAGCGATTAACGTAGGTATCTCAGTAAGCCGTGTGGGTGGTAACGCGCAGATTAAATCAATGAAAAAAGTATCTGGTACGTTGAAATTAGACCAAGCATTATACCGTGAGTTAGAGGCCTTCTCTAAGTTTGGTGGTGATTTGGATCCAGCTACTAAAAATGTAATTGACAAAGGTGCCAGAAACGTGGAAATCTTAAAACAAGCTCAATACACTCCATTTACAGTTGAAAAGCAAGTTGCTATCATCTACTTGGGTACACAAGGTTTGTTAAAAGAAGTTGCTGTGAATAAAGTAAAAGCATTTGAAGAACATTTCTTATTAGAGATGACCAATAAATTACCAAATGTTTTAGCTGAATTCAAGAAAGGAAACTTACCTGAAGATGGCATTAAGCAAATGGTTGATTTAGCAAATAGCTTGATCCCTCAATACAAATAGTACTTATCTATATTTGATTAAAACCCTGAACTTAGTTCAGGGTTTTTTGTTATAATGATATGGCTGTAATACAAGTTCAAGATTTAAGTAAACATTTTGGTACCTTAAAAGCGGTGGATCAATTAAGCTTTAGCGTTAATGCTGGGGAGGTGTTTGGCTTTTTGGGTCAAAACGGATCTGGTAAGAGTACAACTATACGCATGTTGTTATCCCTAATCCACCCAACTAGTGGCCAGATTGAGTTATTTGGAAAGTCCATGGAGGCAAATCGTAATGAAATATTGGAAGAAGTTGGAGCCATCATTGAACGCCCCGATTTATATCCATATTTAACGGCTAGGGAGCATTTGCAATTGTTTGCCAAATTACGAAGTAAGCAAATAAATGCCGCTCGTATTAATGATACTTTAAGCAAAGTGGGTTTATTAGAAAGAAGCAAGGATAAAGTGCAAACTTTTTCATTAGGCATGAAACAACGATTAGGTATTGCTATTGCGCTTGTACATAACCCGTCACTCATTATTTTAGATGAGCCTACCAATGGGTTAGATCCACAAGGGATTTCGGATATAAGAAATTTAATAAAACAATTAGCCCAACAAGAAGGCAAGACGGTTTTAGTATCCTCTCATTTGCTTTCTGAAATTGAACAAATGGCCACTCAAATCATGATTATTCATAGAGGGCAAAAAATTGCGGAGGGTCCTATTCAAAAATTATTAGATCCCAATAAAATGATTGTGCAAGTTAAAACCACGAATGATGCTCAAACATTACAAGTGATTTTATCAGGCAGTTTTAGTAATTATTTATTACAACGAACCGATGGCATTCATTTGCGGATGCCGGATTATGAAATCCCTTTATTAAACGCCTCATTAGTGAATGCGGGAGTTGGATTAATAAGTGTGGAGACAAGAAATTCATTGGAAGATTATTTTTTACAGGTTACTTCAAATTCAAATTAATGAAAGAAATTATTTCCATAGAATTATATAAAGTTTTTAGACGACCAAGAACCTATATTGCTTTTGGAGCCATTGCAGCATTGATTATAGTGATACAGTTTGGATTAAAAATGGATGGCCAATCCTACGCAGGCTTTTTGATGAAAGATATTAATGACATATTAACAGTGGATGGCAACGTACTGAACGGCTATTTAATTTGTTATATATTATTACAATTGTTGTTGGTGCATGTTCCCTTGTTAGTTGCACTAATAGCAGCTGATATGATTTCTGGAGAAGCTAATTTAGGTACTTTGAGATTGTTGTTTACAACCCCATATAGTAGGACACAATGGGTTATCGGTAAATTTGTTGCAGCAAGTATTTATACGATTGTATTATTAATATGGCTGGCATTCTTAGCCTTGTTTGTGAGTATGTGGATTTTTGGCACAGACGATTTGTTTTTAATGAAGTCAAATTATGTTGTATTGATACAGGAGAAAGATGTTTTGTGGCGATATGTTGGGGCCTTTGTATTTGCAAGCTTTTCATTGTTAACTGTTACATCACTTGGATTTTTAATGTCAAGTATTGCGAATAACTCCATTGGTCCAATTGTTGGAACAATGAGTGCTATTGTATTTTTCACCATTCTTAGCACCTTAAATATCCCTTTATTCTCTATCATTAAGCCTTATTTATTCACGACACATATGAATAATTGGAAGGAGTTTTTCGATATTAAAGTGGACGAAAACAACGAAGCTATTTATGGGACGATCTTAAATATGGCTAAAATAAAAACCTCCCTAATTGTGCTTACACTACATATCATATTATTTGTAACAGCATCCGTTATTATCACCAAGCGAAAAGATATTTTAAGCTAATTATTTATGTATAAGAAATCGACCCTTTTAGTTAAATATGGTTTGTTATCAATCCTATTTTTTTTGAATAGCAATTTACAGGCACAAATTGATCCATTGATTGAACGTGTAAGTCAAAAGTTAGGCTTGGTCAATGATTATGTTGCGGAAGGTGTTATGAAAACCGATGTCTCCTTTATCAAAGCAAGTTTGGGTAAAGTGAAAGTCTATTTTAAAAAACCGAATTTATTAAAGGTTAAAAAAGAGGGTGGCATATCCTTATTACCCAAGGGTGGAGTGTCGGTAACCATTAATTCGCTTTTAAATACCAAACAATATATTGCATTGCCCGCTGGGACACAAGAGTATAAAGGCAAAACACTGAGGGTTATTAAATTAGTGCCGACAGATGATAAATTGGATTGGGTTATTTCCACTTTATGGATTGATCCTACTGACGCATTAGTATATAAAACATTTACGACGACTAAGGAAAATGGAAGTTATGAAATCACGATGGAGTATGGTAGTTATGCTAACTTAGGACTGCCTAGTAAAATTATATTTGCATTTAATACAAAGGATTATAAACTTCCTAATGGGATTACTTTAGAGTTTGGGGACGAGGATCCAACCTCAAAACAAAAAGCTTTGAAAAACAAAAAAGGCAGGATCGAAATTACCTATACAAATTATGTTATCAATAAAGGTGTTTCCAATACAATGTTCTAAATTCATGCTCTAATAAAACCTCAGAAAAATGCGTAGGTTGTTTGTATTATCATTCCTGTTGAGTGTTAGCCTCATAAAAGCACAAACAAATAATTTTGAAACGTCTATTACTGATGCTGTTCATTATTTTAATCAAATTTCGAAAGAGGACCAATATGCTAATTCATTAAAGCAGTTTAAGGTACTTAGTAATGCCTTTCCCAATGAGTGGCTTCCTAAGTATTACGCTGCATTGGTGCAATTTAAAATTGCTTTGTTAAGCAAGGATAAGATGGATGCGCAAGCTGACATTGCGATTGATTGGATCAATAAATGTAAACAGCTTCAAATTAACGACGAAATCTTATGCGCTGAAAGTTTAGCTTATACAATCAAAATGCAAGTTAATCCAGCTTGGAGATGGTTTAGTTATAAGGAAAGAATATATGGCAGCTTGCAAAAAGCAAAAAAAATTAATCCTAATAATCCACGTATTTATGTGTTAGAAGCAAGCTTGCAATTTAATTTGCCAAAGTTGTTAGGAGGTGGTTGCGATAAAGCATTGCCGATTGCTAAACAAGCTGAGAAATTATTAAAATTAGAAGAGGGTAAAAGAAAGTACCTACCAAGTTGGGGTTTTACTTCCATCAATGAAATATTTACGAATTGTAAATATTAGCTAAGACATAAATATTAATAGCCTCCTTCAATTCGCTCATCCACAGCATTAGCAATCATTCTTGCACTTATTTTCTTAAGTGGGTTTAAGCGCATATCTCTGTATCCTTGTCGTGCATGTATAATGCGAACACATTCAAAAATGCTTGCTGTAAAGGACGCACTATCAGCCTTGTTTTTGCCAGCAATGTCAAAAGCAGTTCCATGATCAGGGCTAGTTCTAACAATTGGTAAGCCAGCAGTAAAATTAACGCCTTCGCCAAATGCTAGTGATTTAAAGGGTATTAATCCTTGATCGTGATACATTGCTAACACGCCATCAAATTGTTCGTGGGCTCCTCTTGCAAAAAAAGCATCAGCAGAATAAGGGCCAAACACTAACATTTGATTTTTACTTTCTTTTACAGCAGGACGAATGATTTCAATTTCTTCCTTACCAATTAATCCCTCATCGCCTGCGTGCGGGTTTAAGGCAAGTACTGCAATGCGAGGCTTGTCAATCCCAAAATCCTTTTGTAAACTGCTATTTAAAATTTGCAATTTCTGTTTGATTTTATCCTTGGTAATATGTTTAGCCACATCTTGAATCGTAATATGTTCGGTAACCAATGCCATTCTTAAATTTTCAGCAACCAACAACATCAAATTCTCCATGTTTCCAAAGGCATGTTGTAAATAGGGGGTATGTCCACTAAAATTAAATTCGGGAGATTGTATGTTTTTTTTGTGAATAGGGGCAGTTACAAGGCCGTCAATTTGCTTATTTTTTAAAGCAGCAACGGCTTGCTGTAGTGAAATGAATGCATATTTTCCACCTTCATCCGTAAGTTCACCAGGTGTTATATTCACTTCTTCTTCCCAGCAATTAATTAAGTTTACTTGTTTTGGATTTATTTTAGATAAATCTGGAATGGAAGAATAGTTAATGACAAATTCAGGACTTAATTTTTTATAAAAATTCAAGCTTTTATTACTTGCAAAAATAACAGGAACCATAAAGTCCAATAAGCGACTATCAGAAAGGGATTTGATGATTAATTCAATTCCCACCCCGTTTAAATCCCCGCAACTAAAGCCGATAATTGGTTTTTTGATTTCCTGATTCATATCCATTTTATTAGGATGTAAAAGTACGCACAAAAACCTAACTTTGCTACATGCAATACACGCTAAAAAAGTCCCTTGGGCAGCACTTTTTAACTGATAAGACCGTTTGTGAAAGGATACTTGCGCAATTGCAGCAATTTCCCATGGAAAGGCTAGTGGAAGTAGGTCCTGGGGCTGGGGCGCTTACGGAGTATATTTACAAAGTACCCAGTATCGAGTTTAAGGCCATTGAGTTGGATACGGAAAAGGTGAATTACTTATTACACACCTTTCCTGCATTAAATGGCAAGCTGATTAATGAAGACTTTTTGGAAACAGCAATGCCTTTTGAGGAAAGTTTTAATTTGGTTGGAAATTTTCCCTATAATATCTCCACACAAATTGTATTTAAAGTGTTGGATTGGAAACAAAATATTCCTGTCATGATTGGCATGTTTCAAAAAGAAGTAGCTGAGCGAATTGCTGCAAAGCCACATTCAAAAGCATATGGAATATTAAGTGTTTTAGCCCAAGCATTTTATGATGTCACTTATTTGTTTGATGTTCCTCCTAGTGCATTTAATCCGCCGCCAAAAGTAGATAGTGGTGTGATTATGTTTACACGAAAGGAAAAATTTCCGGAGATGGCATCTGAAAAAAGTTTTTACCATATTGTAAAAATGGCTTTTGGGCAACGACGTAAAATGTTGCGCAATCCCTTAAAACCTTATTTTACAACTGCCCAATTGGAAGATCCTATATTTACTAAACGTGCTGAAAACCTAACCTATGAGGATTATGCAGCACTTACTTTTAAAATGCACACCCCATAAATATGGCAGCAAAAGTAATTATCACAGCACCCGTTCACACTTATTTAATAGAAACCTTAACTGAAAAAGGGTTCGAAATTATTTATGAGCCAGCTATTAGTTATGATCAATTGTGTGAAATAATTTTACAGGCTACTGGGTTGATAGTAACAACTCGTTTAAAAATTGACGCTGCTATTTTAGATAAAGCAAGCCAATTAAAATGGATTGGACGATTAGGGAGTGGGATGGAATTAATTGATGTTAATTATGCGGAAAGTAAAGGAATTAAATGTGTGAGCAGTCCAGAAGGGAATTGTACCACAGTTGGAGAGCATACGTTGGGCTTATTATTAAGTTTAATGAATCGTATTCATAGTAGTTATGGGGAAATAAAAAATGGGCAATGGATTAGGGATGCAAATAGGGCGGATGAGCTTACTGGAAAAACAATTGGCATCGTGGGTTTAGGAAATACAGGTAGTGCTTTTGCAAAGGTATTATCAGGCTTTGATGTTAAAATATTAGCACATGATATTTATAAAACTGGTTTTGATACGGAAAGGATAAAAGCAGCGAGTTTGCAACAAATACAAGAGGAAGCCCAAGTAATAAGTCTTCATTTACCCTTAACTGAGCTAACCTATCATTATGCAAATGATACATTTTTTAAAACTTGTAAACGTAAGCCCTATTTTTTAAGTACATGCAGAGGTTCGGTTTCTGATACGGCAGCAGTCCTTAATGCACTTCAAAACCAATGGGTTAGTGGGGTTGGTTTGGATGTGCTTGAAAATGAGCAATTATCTTCATATGAGACTGCTGATAAATTACAGCTAGAAGGTTTATTGGCCTTTCCTAATTGTATCATAACCCCCCATATTGCGGGCTACAGCCATGAAGCATATTACAAGATGGCTAAGGTAATATTGGAAAAATTAACCATAATTTGACCTGATTTGGCTCATTTTGAGCAATGTTTGCTTAATATTTGACCTAAATTCAATAACTTTGTATACTGCAACGCTACAACTATGTGGCGTTGTATTTTTTTTATATAAAACGAAGGATATGAGTGAAACTAATGTATACGTAACACAGGAGACATTTGATAAGATGCGTGAAGAGCTACAAAAATTAAAATCAGTAGATCGTCCAGCAGCATCAAGAGCTATTGCTGAGGCAAGAGAAAAAGGGGATTTGAAAGAGAATGCGGAGTATGATGCTGCTAAAGAAGCACAAGGAATGCTAGAGTCCAAAATCAAACAATTGGAAGCTGCTATTTCAAATGCTAAAATTGTAGATACAAAAACCATTGACACAAGTAAGGTTACTATTTTAACGAAAGTAACTATTACAAATGAGTCAACTAAAAAAACGGTGACTTATCAATTGGTAGGAGAAAAAGAGGCCGATTTAAAAGCCGGAAAAATTTCAGCATCTTCACCTATTGGAAAAGGATTAATTGGAAAAAAGATAGGAGAAATTGCAGAAGTTCAAACACCCAATGGTGTCATGAAGTTTAAGGTAGATAATATCACCATATAATTTTTTTAAAAAGTAAAATACACCTGAAAGCCTTCGCATTATGTGAAGGCTTTTTTGTTCGAAGTATATTGGTTAATTTTAATTTCAAACATTGTATATGACCATTTTTTCAAAAATCATCAACGGTGAAATACCTTCCTATAAAATTGCTGAATCAGCTAAGTTCTATGCTTTTTTGGATATTTTTCCTTTACAAAAAGGGCATACTTTGATTGTTCCAAAAACGGAAGTAGATAAAATATTTGATGTGCCAGATAACTATTTAAATGAGTTGATGCAATTTACTAAGCCTATTGCCAAAGCAATTGAGCAAAGCTTTTCTTGTAATAGGGTAAGCATGGTTACTGTTGGCTTGGAAGTGCCACATGCACATGTTCATTTAATTCCTATTAACGAAGCAAGCGATATTAATTTTGCCAATCCCAAACTACAATTGAGTACTGAGGAGTTCCAACAAATTCAGCAACTTATTATAAGTAAAATGTAACTATAAAAAATGGGAAATAAATTGAGCTGAGCTTTCGAGTATTGCGCAGGGCGAGGCGAAGATTATTATCCAAATTTTTTATCTATTTAATTCGAACTCTTCCTGGATTGTTGGTTAGGAAGGCCTCCCATCCATTTGATTTTTTTGACAACTTTGATCCTTTACCTGTTTTTGCTATAGTAGGTAATACAGGTCCACTCATTTGGTACCAATGACATAAGGCAACGCCCAAAGCATCAGTAGCATCAAAGTATTTAGGCTGTTTTTTGATTGACAAGACTTGTTCAAGCATTTTCCATACCATGTCTTTGTCGGCATTACCATTTCCAGTGATAGATTGTTTTACTTTTTTAGGTGCATATTCGGTAACTGGCAAATGATAGTGCATCGCAGCAGCAATAGCAACACCTTGAGCCCTTCCAAGTTTCAGCATACTTTGTACATTTTTTCCAAAAAAGGGGGCCTCGATAGCGAAATGAGTAGGCTTATGTTGTATGATGAGTTCCATTATTTTGGCATGAATCATTTGAAGCCTTGCATAAATATCTTTTTCCTTATTTAATTTCAATACATCCATTTCTATAACAGTGGGCTTGGGCCCTGCTTTTAGTAAAGCATAGCCTAAAATAGTGGTGCCGGGATCAATTCCTAAAATAATGGGTGCCTTATTCATGTAGAATAAAGTTACAGATATCATATCAAATTCCGAACTTTGGCAATATGTTTAACAGCTACTTAAATTCATTTATTGCTATTGGGAAAAAGAGTATTGGGTTTATGCTGTTTGTGATTTGTAGTTATGCAATTTATCGTACCGTCTTAATCAACGAAAACTGGACTCAATTAGGCATCATGTTAAAAGCCCAGTTACTATCTATTGCTATTTATCAATGGTTAGTTTTATTTATACTTATGTGCCTTAACTTTTTGATTGAATCTATAAAGTGGAAAGTGGTAGTTGCTAATACCCAATCTATTTCATTTATAAAAGCCATTAAAAGCGTAATGGTAGGTCAAGCTTTTGCATTTTTTACACCCAACAGAATTGGTGATTTTGCAGGCAGGGTACTATTTTTAAAAACCGAACATAAATTAATTGGAATGGCACATTTAGCATGGGCATCCTATGCGCAATTAATAATCACCTTGTTATTAGGAACCATTGCAATAAATATAAACCTGCCTTTATATCCATGGATCAATGGAACTTTACTGAGCATCATAAAATTAGGTAGCCCATTTGTGGGTTTGTTGGTGATGCTTTTATTTTTTTATAAGAAAGAATGGAAAGGGAAATTAGGTTTCTTAAATGTTGTTCAAATTGCAACAAGGATTAAGGCGAATTTATTGCTATTATCCTTTTTAAGGTATTTAGTTTTTTTATTACAATACATTTGGGTAGCTTTTATATTAAAAATTCAAATTGACACTGGATTATTAGTGGTTTCAGTTGCTATTTTATTTTTATGTTTGAGTATTTTACCAACCATTAATCTCACTGAATTAGTCGTAAGGGGTCAATTGTTAATTTTAATATTAGCGCCATTTTTCACAGACAAACACATGATCATTTTTCTATCTTCATTCATATGGGGTGTTAATTTTTTAATACCTGCAGTAATAGGTACCCTCTTATTGTTGGGTTATCGTTTAAATCGATAATTTTACATACAATCATTTATAACAATGAATCTGTTAATTCTCCATATTCTTTTTCCTATTCTAAATTTGATAGCGCCAAAGGACACTGGATTTTGTAATCAAACGAATAATGCTTACAATATGGGGGAAATTATTAATTATACTATTTATTATAACGTCATAGGATTATATGTAAATGCAGGAAATGCAAATTTCTCCTCACAGTCTAGTATATATAATGGAGTTGAATCTTACACCTTTACTGCGAATGGAAAATCCAACAGTAAATATGATTGGATTTTTAAAGTGCGCGATAAGTATGAAAGTATAGTGGATCGTAAAACGCTTTTACCTCTTCAATTTACTCGACAAATTAATGAAGGGAAATTTCATTATTCTGAAACTTTGCAATTTAATCAGAAAGGGAAAACGGTGCTTAACTTAAGTAAACCGGAACCATTTAAAATACCAGATTGTACACATGATGTAATTAGTGCTATTTATGCGGCAAGAAATATTAATTACACGAATTGTAAAATGAATGAAAAAGTATACTTAAACTTTTTCTTAGACAAGGAATTATATCCTTCTTATTTCAAGTTTTTAGGACGAGATGAAATCACCACTCGTTATGGTAAATTTAAAGTCATTAAATTGGCTCCATTATTAGTGAAAGGAACTGTATTCGATGGAGGAGAGAAAATGCTTATTTGGGTAACAGACGATGAAAATCATATTCCTGTTAGAATCGAAACGCCTATTGTTGTTGGTTCCATTAAAGTGGATATGGTGGGCTATCAAAACTTACGTCACCCTTTAAGTTCACTGATTTCATTGGTTGGTGACAATGATTTATAATAAGTAGCTACAGGCTGTTTAATGGATAAACTGATTGAACCCTAATGCCTTTTTCAGTTTGTTGTAAATCACAACACTCGTTGCTTGGATCGTGTTCAAAAAACAGTGTATAGTTATGGCGTAGCGCTTCGTTTAAAAAATATTCTTTTTCATTTAAAGTTACAAGTGGTTGCATGTCATACCCCATTACATAGGGGATGGGAATATGTCCAACACTTGGCAATAGATCGGCCATGTAAACAATGGTCTTTCTATTGAAGTTTATTTTCGGTAACAACATGCCTTGCGTGTGTCCATTTACAACATAGCAACTAATATGTTCGCTAAAATGTATTTCCTGAAGTTGGTTTGTTCCTTGATAATCAGGAATACTGATTAATTTTAATTGTCCTGATTCTTTCAATGGGGCAATATTTTCCATTAAAAAAGAAGCCTTTTCTCTTTTGTTTGGATGCATCGCCAAATTCCATTGCGGCTCACTAACCCAATAAGTTGCATTTGGAAAAACAGGTACCAGCTGTTCATTTATTTTTTCAACCGCTCCACCTACGTGGTCAAAATGTAAGTGCGTTAATAATACATCGGTAATAGCTGCTAAGGAAATATTTATTTTTAACAGTGCATCTTTAAGTGATTGTGTATTACTCGGATGGTAATGGCTAAAAAACTTTACATCCTGCTTATTTCCCATTCCGGTGTCTATTAATATTTTTCGTTCCCCATCAATAATTAGTAAGCACCTTAAAGCCCAGGTACATAAATTATTTTCATCTGCAGGATTGAGTTTATTCCAAATAGATTTTGGCACCACGCCAAACATAGCACCTCCGTCTAATTTAAAATTTCCGGTCTCAATACTATACAGTTGCATTGTGTTTTTGTTTTGAGGTCTTGTATAACAAAATAAATCCTATCAAAAAGAAAGTACAAAGTGCCAATACAGAATTGCGTTGAGAACCCGTAATCTCATTGATAAATCCAAAGCTAAACATACCTATGACAATGGCAATTTTTTCGGTAACATCGTAAAAGCTAAAATAGCTAGTGGTGTCCTTTGTTTCAGGCATTAGCTTTGCATAGGTACTCCTACTTACGGATTGAATGCCGCCCATAATGAATCCAACCATGATGGCCAATGTATAAAATTCATACACACCATTTCTTGGGATATAATAACCAATCACGCATGCGACAATCCAAATAAGCACTGCCACCATAAGGGTATTAAAATTGCCCCAACTGGTTGCTAATTTAGCCATAAAATATGCACCAGGAATAGCAACAATTTGAATGATTAATATAGCTATTATTAAATTGGTAGTTGGAATATTCAATTCACTCTTACCATAAAGTGTAGCAGCTAGCATCACCGTTTGCACACCCATATTGTAAAAGAAAAATGCGCTTAAAAAATTCTTCAATATAGGAAGGTGCTTTAATTGTTTCCAAACTATATGAAGTTCTTTATATCCTGAGCTCAATATACTTTCTTTATTTCCAAATTGCATTTGACCTTTACTGTCAGGTAATCTACCAATTGCCCACCATCCAAATCCAATCCACCAAATACCAACTAATAAAAATGACAATTGGGAAGCTTTGCCTACAGTGATTCCAAACATATCTGGTTTTAATACAAACACGAAACAAATAATTTGTAAAATTACCGAGCCAATATAACCCATTGTATATCCTTTTGCACTAATTCTGTCTCGATCCTCTGGTGCAGCAATTTCAGGTAAATAGGAATTGTAAAAAACAAAACTACTCCAGAATCCAACACATGCTATAATAACAGAAATAAGGCCACCAATAATATGATTAGCGTCGAAAAAGTAAAGTGAAGCACAGGCTAAACTACCCATGGTGCAGAAAAATTGCAAAAACTGTTTTTTGTTTCCACGATAATCAGCTATGGAGGATAATAGGGGGGAAATGATTGCAACAATGATAAAAGCAATTCCTAATACATAATTATATAATGCGGTATTCGTAAATTCAAATCCGCCTATTTTAATTTTATCTATCAACGTATTTTCATTTCCATCACCAGTTACTGCTTCATAGTAAGCAGGGAAAATAGTAGATGTGATAACTAAGTTATAAACACTATTGGCCCAGTCATACATTGCCCAACCGTTAACTACTTTTTTGGATGCTGTTTGCATGTATATTTATTTGTGTTAATAAATATACAAATAAATTGTATGTGGAAGAAGTCAAATAATTAAGGGATAATCACCTTTGTAAGCAATAAGCACAAAATTGTTAAACCCAATAATATGCGATACCATCCAAATAAGGCAAATCCCTTTTTTTGAATGAAATTGATGAAAAATTTAACACTTACAAGGGCAACAATAAAAGCAACAATACTTCCTATTAATAATATCATTAAGTTATCATTTGAAAAAACTTCGGGGCTTTCTTGGTATACATCTAAAGTGCTTTTAGCTGATGCGGCAAGCATGGTAGGGACCGCTAAGAAAAATGAAAATTCAGCAGCTGCTTTTTTAGATAATTTTTGACTCATACCCCCAATAATGGTTGCTGCACTTCGGCTTAACCCAGGAAATAAAATGGAAAGTACTTGAAACAATCCCACCACAGATGCTTTTTTATAACTTATTTCAGCGGTGTCGGTTTCATCATTTGAAAATAATTTATCGATGAATAATAGTATGATACCACCGGCTACCATGACAATTGATATTACCCATAAATTACCTAATGCCGTTTCAATATATTTTTTTAATAAGGCGCCAAATAATAATGCTGGAATAACCGCAACAATCAATTTCAAATAAAAACTATAGTGCTTGAAATCAAAAAACTTTTTATAATAAACCACCACCACCGATGCAATTGCAGCTAGTTGAATAACGATCTCGAATAAATCAACAAAAGGCGTTTTTTCAATACCTAAAATGGGATTAGCAAATTTCATGTGTGCCGTACTAGAAATCGGAAGAAATTCGGTAATTCCTTCGATGATGGCAATAATGATAGCGTGAATAGTGTTCATAGTGAATGTATTTTAAACAAAAAGCGATGAAAAAATCATCGCTTTTTATAAGTAGTTGAAGGTAAATTAAGGTTTCTTAAAAATGGCATATACCTCTACAATAAAACCCAATATAATCACCATGGGAGCTAGCGTAATACGTCTAAATCCATATACTTCATTTGGATTAAATACATTTGGGTCAGCACTTTTTCCTCCTGACATTAATAACATTCCAATAATGATTAATGCGGCGCCAACAAGCATCCATATATAATTTTGTTTACCGAAAAATGCCAATGATTTCTTGTTTTCAATTTGGTTCATATCATTCTATTTTGAATAGTTAAATGTAGGGTTATTTATGATTAGTAAAGCTCGTCTAATTTCATTTTTAAATACTTTAACACACTTCGATAAGTACTTAATACAGAAATGCCAACTCCGGTTACAATAAGACCACCAAATAACATTAAACTACTGCTCATGCCTTGAAGTGTTCTAATTTGTGGGAATTGTGAAGTAGCCCATTCTATTAACCCAAACAGTAAAAATATAGCAATACCTGCACTGATTAATCCATTAATAAGCGCACGAATTAATAATGGCTTTGAAATAAAATTTCTAGTGGCGCCGACCATTTGCATAGTCTTTATTAAAAAACGATTGCTAAACATGGCCAGTCTTATTGTAGTGTCAATACTGATTATCACAATGATACATAGCACAATTGACATCACTAAAAATATTAAGCCAATTTTTGTGGTCCTTTCATTTAAACTTGTAACCAAACTTTTTGGATATGAAATGTCCGCAACTTCTGATTTGTAATTTTGCTCAATGGCATTTGAAATATTGGTTAAGCTGTCAACATTTACATAGGCGGCTTTAGCAAAAAAATCAACGCTCTCCGGCAATGGGTTCACCTCCAAAATTTTACCCCAATCTTCATTATTTTCTTTATTCCAAATTGCTTTTGCTTTTTCTTTATTTACGTATTCTACGTTTTTTGCATAAGGTTGGCTTGAGATATATTGCTCAATACTAGCAATGGTAGATTGGTCAGACGTCCTCAAATAAACACTGATTCGAATGTCTTCCTTGAAATTATCGCCTATTGAATGCAGGTTTAAAAATAACCATCCCATAATGCCCATTATAAACAGAACAATGGCTACCCCAACAATACTGTAAATGTAATTGGGTTTGCTTCGTTTTAGTGACCCTGATCCGTTAACTGCCATAGCATTAAAATTTTATTTGTTCACTTTGCAAATGTACGGTTTTGAACGCTAATGACTTACATTTGCATAGGTCGAATTATGCCTATTTTTCACCTAAAATGGGATAATTTGGGTAGGCTAATTTAAAAAACAATAAAATTCAGATTTTTAAGCATTTACAAAGATGGAATATCAATTTAGTACAATCGAGAAAAAGTGGCAGGAGGCCTGGAAATCAAAAAAGGCATATCAGGTTAGCAACGACAGTTCAAAGCCTAAATGTTATGTATTAGATATGTTCCCTTATCCTAGCGGTGCCGGATTACATGTGGGTCATCCTTTGGGATATATAGCGTCTGATATTTATAGTCGATTTAAACGTTTAAAAGGTTTTAATGTATTACACCCAATGGGTTATGACGCCTTTGGTTTACCTGCAGAACAATATGCTATTGAACATGGTGTACATCCTTCAAAAAGTACACATGGCAACATTGATAATTTTAGAAAACAATTAGACAATATTGGTTTTAGTTATGATTGGGATAGAGAAGTTAGAACCTGCGATGCAACTTATTACAAATGGACGCAATGGATATTTTTACAATTGTTTAATAGCTACTATGATCGAACAGCTCAAAAGGCAAAATCGATTGCCGATTTAATTGCTGCTTTTGAAAAAACAGGAAATGCACAGCAAGTTTGTCCAGGTGATGCGAGTATTCAGTTTAGCGCGGCTGAATGGAATGCATATGATGAACAAAAACAACAGTCAATTTTAATGCATTATCGCCTGGCTTTTTGTGGTTACGGCGAAGTGAATTGGTGTGAAGCATTAGGTACGGTGCTTGCGAATGATGAAGTAATCAATGGATTTAGTGAAAGAGGAGGACATCCTGTAGAAAAGAAAAAATTAAGACAATGGTATTTGCGTATTACAGAATATGCCGATCGTTTATTGTCTGGGTTGGATACCATTCAGTTTAGTGATGCCATGAAGGAAATGCAATCCAATTGGATTGGTAAAAGTTATGGTGCCGAAATTGATTTTGCAGTAAATGGACATGATGCGAGCTTAAGGGTATATACCACACGTCCTGACACCGTTTTTGGGGTAGACTTTATGGTGGTTGCACCTGAGCATGCATTAATTGAAAGTATCACCCCTGAAACGCATAAGGTTGCAGTAGATGAATATATTGCTTATGTAAAAAGTAGAAGTGAACGTGAGCGTATGGCTGAAAAGAAAATTACCGGATGTTTTACGGGCGCTTATGTGGTGAATCCGTTTAATCAAAAATTAATTCCTATTTGGATTTCGGAATATGTATTAGCAGGCTATGGTACTGGTGCGATTATGGCTGTGCCTTGTGGCGATGATCGCGATTTTAAATTCGCCCAACATTTTAATATACCTATCACTAATATTATTGGTGACGCATTTGATGGCAAGGAAGCCAATCCAACAAAGGAAGCAAAGTTGACAAACAGTGATTATTTAAATGGTATTATTCAAAAAGACGCCATAGCAATAGTGAATGATAAGATAGAAGCAATGGGTATTGGAAAGCGTAAAGTGAATTATAGGATGCGTGATGCAGCTTTTAGCAGACAACGTTATTGGGGTGAACCATTTCCTATTAAATGGGTGAATGGCATTGCTTATCCATTATCCGAAAATGAATTGCCACTATTGTTACCTGATGTAGATAATTATGGACCAGGTCCAGAAGGGGAGGGTCCTTTGGCAAATATTGAAAATTGGAAAGCAGAAAATTATGAAACTAATACCATGCCTGGTTATGCGGGAAGTAGTTGGTATTTTTTACGTTATATGGATCCAAGTAATACCACTGAATTTTGTAGTAGAAAAGCAAGTGATTATTGGGGGCAGGTGGATTTATACATTGGAGGAACCGAGCATGCTGTTGGGCATTTATTATACAGCCGTATGTGGACTAAAGCTTTATATGACTTAGGCCATATAGGTTTTGATGAGCCTTTCAAGAAATTGTTAAATCAAGGTATGATTCAAGGTAGTTCTCGTTTTGTATATCGAAAAAGAGGAACGCATACTTTTATTTCTGCAGGTTTAATAGC
>JBDKFR010000005.1:0-3059 GCA_039798645.1 Bacteroidota bacterium | reverse complement strand
TGGTTTGTATTGCGATGGATCCTAAAGTGGCAAAAAAATTAAATTTATCTCCTGTAGCGTCTAATCATTTAGATCCTTTTCACACTGCTTTTTATGATTCTATTGATGCGAGTCCTGCATTTGGCATTACGACAGGTATTTCAGCTAAAGAAAGAGCCATAACTGCCTTACATATAGCTAATCCAAATAGCAAGCCAACTGATTTCATTAAACCAGGCCATCTATTTCCTGTGGTTGCAAAAATAAACGGAGTATTAGTTAGACAAGGTCACACGGAAGCCGCAGTTGATTTATGTAAATTAACAGGACATGAGCCTGCTGCAATTATTTGTGAAGTAATGGATGAGCAAGGTAATATGATGCGTCGCGATGGTCTTTTTGAATTTGCCAATAAACTAAAGCTTAAGACCATTACCATACAGCAGATAATTGATTACCGAAATCAAAATGAAAATCATTTACTTTTTGTTTCAAAATCACAATTACCTACAAACTTTGGAAATTTTGACATTGAGGTTTTTGAAAATATTTTAACGAAGGAAGAGCATGTGTTGATTTCAATGAAAAATTCACAAAATAAACCTATTGTAAGAATCCATAGTGAATGTTTGACTGGGGATATTTTTGGTAGTTTAAGGTGCGATTGTCAACAGCAATTACACAGTGCATTGTCTTTAATTGCAGAAAATGGTCATGGCTACATTGTTTATTTAAAAGGTCAGGAAGGAAGAGGAATTGGTATCGGAAATAAAATTGCTGCCTATGCATTACAGGAACAAGGTATAAATACATATGAAGCCAATGAAAAATTAGGACTTCCAGCAGACGGCAGAAATTATATTGACGCCATTTGGATGTTGAAGGCATTGCACATTGACGACTTTTATTTATTGAGTAATAATCCTGATAAAAAAGAGGCACTTCAACATGCAGGTTTTACTTTCAACATTTTGCAAGTTGGCGTTACACCTACTAGTCACAATCAACAATATTTGTCCGATAAAATTGAATTAGGAAACCACACCATTAAGTTTAATTAAATTTTTTTTCAATGATAGCAGTTATCAAAGCTCAATTTAATAGCCATATTACCGATTTATTAGAAGCCGGTTGCATTGATTATTTGGCAGAACAAAAATTACCATATACATGTTTTGAGTGCCCAGGTGCTGTTGAAACTGTAGTATATGCCAATAAATTAATTAGCACTGGGAAATACAAATCCATAATTGTAATTGGCGCTATCATTAAAGGTGATACTGATCACTACGAATATGTATGTCAATATGTAACCAATGGAATAAGTCAACTCTCGGCATTGCATACAACTCCCATCATTTTTGGCATTTTAACCGTTCAAAATGAAGAACTTGCTTATGAAAGAGCCGCTATTGATAGAATGAATAAAGGGAAAGAATTTGGTGAAACTGCGCAATTTATGATCAATGCATTTGAAGGCTTATAACGAAAAATGTTAGCGCTATAATTTTTTTCTTTATAGGTAAAAATTAATCATTGATTTTTTGATGCTGCACGAATTCTTCGCAGTAATTCTTTATCATTTCTCTAACCGATCTAAACGAGTTCATGATTTCTTCTTCCGTTCCTGTTGCTTTAGCTGGGTCCGGAAAATTGTAATGAAATTTCTGAGCTTTTGTTGGAAAGAAAGGGCATCGCTCCTTTGCATTATCACAAACGGTAATTACAAAATCAAAATCTACTCCAAAATACTCAGTAATATTATTAGAAGTATGTCCTGAAATATCAATACCATCTTCTTGCATGATAGCAATTGCTTTTGAATTTACGCCATGCGTCTCCACGCCTGCAGAATATACATTTGCATTGCCTTTAGTCATTTCAGCTAAATAGCCATGTGCGATTTGACTTCGGCAACTATTGCCCGTACATAATAATAAAATATTTTTCATTGTTACAAATATCATATTTTTTAAGGATTGAATAAATAGTCGACATAAAAAAGCCTAGTCTTTCAACTAGGCTTTCACCACTCAAAACCATATGAATGCTTATGCTGCTGTATAAGCGTCAGAAACACCTTTATGTAAAATTTTCCCTGCTCTAATATTTAATCCTTTTGCAAGCGCAGCATTTTCCATGATTGCTTTTTCCCATCCTTTATTAGCAATGGCAATGGCATAAGGCAATGTTGCTTGCGTTAATGCACGTGTACTTGTTTGCGGAACAGCACCTGGCATATTGGCTACACAATAATGTGTGATATTATCAATTGTGAATACAGGATTTTCGTGTGTTGTTGGTTTACAAGTTTCAATACAACCACCTTGGTCAACAGCTACATCCACAATTACAGAACCAGCTTCCATTAATTTTAAATCTTCTTTCTTCACTAAATGCGGTGCTTTCGCTCCGTGTAATAAAACTGCTCCAATTAATAAATCGGTTGTTGGTAATTTTTCTTTAATAGCTAGTATGGTTGAATATTGTGTTACCACATTTGCTGGCATGACATCACTTAAATATCTTAAACGTGCTAAATTAGTATCCATTAAAGTCACATTTGCGCCTAATCCTGCAGCCATTTTTGCTGCTTGTGTTCCTACAATACCACCTCCAATTACAAGTACTTCAGCAGGTTTTACACCTGGAACACCACCTAATAATTTTCCTTTACCACCAAAAGGTTTGCCTAAATAATAAGCTCCTACATTAATAGCCATTCTTCCTGCTACTTCTGACATAGGTACCAACAATGGTAATGATCCATCCGCTAATTCAACTGTTTCATAGGCAATACAAACGGCCTGTGTTTTCATCATTGCTTCCGTCAATTCTTTTGACGCTGCAAAGTGGAAATAGGTGAATAATATTTGTCCTGCTTTTATTAAGGGGAATTCAGCAGCTAAAGGCTCTTTTACTTTTACAATCATCTCCGCAATTTCATAAACCTCTTTCGCCGTATTTAATATACTTGCTCCAACAGCTTTGTAAGCTTCGTCAGAAAAACCAGAGCCAATTCCAGCATGGGTTTCCATATATACTTGATGACCCTGTCTTACTAAAGCGTCCACACCTTC
>JBDKFR010000004.1:0-5295 GCA_039798645.1 Bacteroidota bacterium | reverse complement strand
CAGGTTTATTATTAAATACCAACTCAGGCATATTTTATGAATTCATTCCACTTGCTGAAGTGCACAATGAAAATCCTACACGTTTAAGTTTAGGAGAAGTAAAATTAGGTGAACAATATGCCCTAATCATTAATAGTAATGCTGGTTTATGGGGTTATAGCATTGGGGATACCGTGAAATTTGTAAGTGTGGATCCTTATAGAATCATCGTTTCAGGAAGGGTGAAACATTTTATTTCAGCATTTGGGGAACATGTTATTGGAGAGGAAGTGGAGCAAGCACTTTTAAAAGCTGCTAGTGAATTAAATGTGTCGGTTGTGGAGTTTACCGTTGCCCCGTATATTCAACAAGGGGAGGGAAAAAGCTACCATGAATGGTTTATTGAATTTGAAAAAGCGCCTACTGATATGGCTTTATTTAGCCAAAAGCTAAATGAATATATGTGCGAGAAAAATGTGTACTATCAGGATTTAATAGTTGGAAATATATTGGAGCCATTGCACATTACTTCCTTGGGAAAAAATGCGTTTATTGATTATATGCGTTCTCAGGGTAAATTAGGAGGGCAGAATAAAGTGCCAAGGCTGAGCAATGATCGAAATATTGCCAATGAGTTAACCGCCTTTATTAAAAAATAATAATGTAATTTTAGCCACTTAAATAGGGCTTAGTTTGAATTTGAAAAAGTTAAACTGAGTCAGAAAAGTTTTAATAAAGTCATTGGATGCAACAAAAAAGAATAGCTATTTTCGGATCAACTGGTTCAATCGGTAAACAAACCCTTGAAGTAATAGCTGCGCATCCTGAATTATTTGTTGCTGAAATTTTAACAGCACATTCAAATGAGTCCTTATTAATTGAGCAAGCTTTACAATTTGTTCCCAATATTGTGGTAATTGGAGAAATAGGAAAATATGCCATTGTAAAAAAAGCATTGGAAGGAAAACCTATTAAAGTATTTGCAGGGGAAGAAGCATTAGAGCAGGTTGCTGCCATGGATTGTTATGATTTTATGATGGCAGGAATTGTTGGATTTGCAGGATTAACGCCTACACTTACAGCAGTTGAAAAAGGAAAAGCAGTTGGACTTGCGAATAAAGAAACATTAGTTGTGGCAGGTGATATTGTAATGCGCACTGCAAAGGAAAAAGGCGCTGCCATTATTCCTGTGGATAGTGAGCACTCAGCAATATTTCAATGTTTAGTTGGAGAAAATAATAATCCGATTGAAAAAATTATTTTAACGGCGAGCGGTGGTCCTTTCTTAGGTAAAAAACCTAATTTCTTAGTGAACGTAAAACGTGATCATGCGTTGCAACATCCAAACTGGGCAATGGGTGCAAAAATTTCCATTGACTCTGCAACGCTTATGAATAAAGGCTTGGAGATGATTGAAGCGAAGTGGTTATTTGATTTAGAGCCGCATCAAATTAAAGTGGTCATCCACTCGCAAAGTATTATTCATAGTATGGTGCAATTTGAGGACGGAAGTATAAAAGCACAAATGGGATTACCTGATATGAAGTTGCCTATTCAATATGCAATGGCATTTCCGCAGCGTTTAAAAAATGATTTTCCACGTTATCATTTTGATAAACCTAATACCTTAACATTCGACGAACCTGATACAAAAACTTTTAGGAATTTATTATTAGCAACTGAAGCGTTGCACAAAGGTGGTAACGCACCATGTGTTTTAAATGCTGCTAATGAAATTGCAGTTTATGCGTTCTTGAAAAATCGCATTGGGTTCTTAGATATGACTGATTTAATTGAAAGGACATTAGAAAAAATTGAATTCATTTCTAATCCTTCTTTAAATGATTATTTTGAAACAGATGGTGAAGCACGTAGTTACGCTGCTTCCTTAATACAACTATAATATATGTACACTTTAGCAATCGATTTTGCATCCATTGGAATTAAAACAGGTCAATTCATTTTATCATTTTCAATTTTGGTGGTTTTACATGAGTTAGGACATTTTATTCCTGCTCGTCTTTTTAAAGCAAGAGTAGAAAAGTTTTATTTGTTTTTTAATCCTGGATTTAGTCTTTGGAAAAAAAAGATTGGCGAAACTGAATACGGTATTGGTTGGATTCCATTTGGCGGATATGTGAAAATTTCCGGCATGATTGACGAAAGTCTTGACAAGGAACAATTAAATAAAGCACCTGAAAGTTGGGAGCTAAGATCGAAGCCAGCTTATCAACGTTTAATAGTAATGTTAGGCGGTGTGATAGTGAATGTAATTTTAGCGATTGTTATTTTTATAGGTATTAGTTGGTATTGGGGGGAAGAATATTTACCTGCAAAAAATGTCGTGTATGGTGTGCATGCAAGTGATTTAGCAAAATCAATTGGAGTGAAAGACGGTGATATTATTGTTGGATTAGATAATAAAGAATTAAAAAACTTTGAGCAATTAGAGTCAAAATTAGTTTTAGAAAATCCAAAAACATTAGAAGTTAAAAGAGGGGATAGTTTAGTGTCTTTAACAGTGCCTAACACCTTATCATCTTCTTTAGCAAAAATAAAAAAAGCAATTCCGTTTGCTACACCTCGTTTTCCTGTGATTGTGGACTCGATTGGGAAATCAGCTGTAACCATGGATGGCACTCAATTTGAAAAAGGCGACACTTTATTAATGATCAACAATCAGTCGGTACAATACCGTTATGAATTTGAAACATTGAAAAAGAAATTAGCAGATTCTATTGTTGTAATATCTGCACTTCGTGGTAGTGATACGGTGAAAATAAAAGCCTTGATTAGTAGTACAGGCCAAATTGGAGTGTTTTTAAAATTACCTTATGACATTTTCACAACGGTCCATACTTCTTATAATTTCATTGAAGCAATTCCAGTTGGAACGCAACGTTGTTTTTCTACCCTTGATAATTATGTGCAAGGAATTAAGCAAATTTTCACAGGTAAAGTAAATGCGAATGAATCATTAGGTAGTTTAATTAGTATCGGGAACACTTTTCCATCAGAATGGGATTGGTATAAATTTTGGACATTGACTGCGGTCTTCTCAATTATATTAGCTTTCATGAATGTGCTTCCAATTCCAGCATTGGATGGAGGACACGCCTTATTCATTTTATTTGAGATGATTACGGGTCGTAAGCCTGGAGATAAGTTCATGGAATACGCTCAAATCGTAGGCATGGTTATCATGTTTGGCCTTATGTTTTATGCTTTGGGCTTAGACGTATGGAGATTGTTCAAGTAGCGTTTTCTTGGTAATTGGGCGAAAAAATCGTAATTTTACAGGTTCTTATTAAGTTTTACCCGACTTAAAAGCTTTGGGGTCGTATGGTTTTGACAGCAAGCGTAGCGGTTGGGGTAAGCATGCAGTGCGTTGGATAATTAGCACTTAAATCTGAATATCAAAACAACAAACGGCGAAACAAACTACGCCATGGCTGCTTAATTCAGTGAATTAACTTCCATTATGGCCGAGCAAGCAGGTAGGCCCTTTACCCGCTTCTTAGCTTAATCAAAACAAAAAGGGATGCGATAGGAGTAGGCTGTGCCTCCTATTTAAGTACCATTCAGCTAAGTGGTAGATTGGTTTGTGTTTTTCCTGCCTACCGCCGACAAATAATAAAACAATAAGCATGTAGAAGACCAATGGTAACATTGTTTGGACAGGGGTTCGACTCCCCTCGACTCCACATTAGAACAATTTGATTAGGCGCCCCGCATTAAAAGCTTGGGGCGCTTTTTTATGCGCAAACTTTCTAAAAAGAGGGTATTGTTTATTTAGCTTCTAAATTCAATTGATCTGTTTTAATCCAACCTCTTCCTTTAGTAGCTTCATAAAAATTGAATAAAGAAGTTTCGTCATTAGATTTTTTAAAGAAATCAGTAATCGATTTTTCATAACTAGTCCACTCAGCTGAAGTGAGTGCTGTTGGTGAAACCACTACTACGATGGCTCTAAATTCTTTTTGAGATGATTGATAGTCTGGTACGCGTTCACCAATGCCGGATTGGGTAATAATTTGATCCAGACTCAATGTTTTTTTAGTAGTTGCAAAGAAATTGCCGTTGTTAAAAAAGTCATTTCCGTCAACGGTAATTCCTGAGAAAACAGTAATATCCGGAACTTCAGATTTACTGGCTAAGCCCATCATATATAATTCTATTGGAGAATATGCAATGGAATTACCTCCATTTGCAAATAAACCAAATGATGAATTACTACCAGCTTGAGCATGGTAATGATTAGGTACGTCGGTTAACGTCTTTAGAGTAGCTAAGTCAAAACCGCCCAATTGTCCGTTGGTACTTGCAACTCCCCAGTGTCCATCTAAAGCGTCAATTTCCGGTAAACTTGCTTGATTGGCGTCGATAGTTTTAAATATGCCTTTTGGTGTAAAATTTGCCCAATTATGACAAATTTCATGAAGGGTAGGTCCATTTGTAATTGCATCCTTGTATGGCAAAAACATAAATGATTTTAATTTTGCTGATGTAGATCCCCATTCATTCTGAAAAATAGCAGCTCCGGTTCCCTTAACACTATTTGAAACTCCAAAATTTACTCCATAAGGTTGATTGGACAAATGCGTCGCATTATTTGTAATGATAAAAATAAAATCAAAATTATCTTTAAATCGCTGATAAATAATGTCAGAAAAAACCTTTACAGAATCAACACTAGAAAATATCCCATAATAACTTTGATTAGCAAAACTAAATGTAGTAGAAGGTACCTGTATTGAAACTAGTAAATTATTAGGACTCAATACTAGTGGATACTTGGTGGTAATGGTAGTTGGAGTAGTGGGATTATTGGTTATATCAAGAGATTCAATTGATTTATTACATGAGAATGTAATTACTAAAATTATAAACAATAGGGGATAGTAAATTTGTTTGCTTTTCATGATAATTGAATGCTGATTAAGAATTTGGACAAAACTAGATTAAAATGCATTCATAGTGGGTATTTTCATAACGAATTGAAGGTGGTTTTATGCGATAAGTTCAGCTGGAATTTGATTACAGGGAAATCCTTATCTGAAATGGCAAGGAAATGGTAAGGAAATGGCAGGGAAATGGTAAGGAAATGGCAGGGATTTTGTGTTTTTACTGTTATTCGTTCCCTATATCATTCAATCCACGACACTATAAACATATTGTGGATTACTATATGGCAGTTTCGCAATATTTAGTAAGTTTTAACATTAACTTCGATTTAATTCGTAATCCCTAATTCTATTGTCTATTATTAATATGCTAATTATTAATAATATGATTAAGTTTTTAATTACGTCTTAT
>JBDKFR010000003.1:0-2560 GCA_039798645.1 Bacteroidota bacterium | reverse complement strand
CAATCTTCATTAAATTACCTGCTTGATTCATATCAAATACGATAATTGGCAATTTGTTCTCCATACATAAAGTGAAAGCAGTCATATCCATTACTTTCAAATTCTTAGAAATACATTCTTGGAAACTAATAGTTTCAAATTTTGTTGCATTTGGATTTTTCTCTGGATCTGCATCGTATACTCCGTCTACTCTTGTTCCTTTTAAAATCACATCTGCTTTCATTTCGATAGCTCTTAACGATCCAGCTGTATCTGTTGTGAAATAAGGGTTACCAGTACCTGCACCGAAAATTACCACACGGCCTTTCTCTAAATGTCTTAATGCTTTTCTTCTGATATAAGGTTCAGCTACTTGCTCCATATTGATAGCTGATTGTAATCTTGTATATACTCCTATTTTTTCCAACATAGCTTGAATAGCCATAGCATTGATAACGGTTGCCAACATACCCATATAATCTCCATGTGCTCTTTCAATTCCACTATCCGCCTCGTTCATTCCTCTGTAAATATTTCCTCCACCAATCACAATGGCAACTTCAATTCCCAAAGCCACTAACTCTTTTATCTCATTGGCATATTGCTCGATAATCTTTGGATTAAATGGATCTCCATTTCTTTCATTTCCCAATAAAGCTTCTCCCGATAATTTCAATAAGACGCGTTTGTACTTTGGCTGCATAGTTAGACAGATTTATACTTGCAAGATACAAATTTTGAATAAGCTTTTTAGGGTTTTATATGAATGGAAAAGTGGGCTTTGGGGGGTAATAAAAGCTCAAAGCCCCCGTTTATGGGGGGCTTTGAAAAAATCATTAGAGTAGGAAGAATAAAAAAAAGTATATTCTTACCTTTTTTTATTCTTAACCTAAAGCTACACGCTTAAATTCTGTTACTTTGATTGCACCGTCAACAGATTTAATGTATTCGCCTACTGACTTAGAACCGTCTTTTACGAATGCTTGTGCTAATAAAGTTTGCTCTTTAAAGAAAGCACCAATCTTACCTTCAGCAATTTTAGCAATCATATCTTCTGGTTTACCAGCCATCTTAGGATCTTCTTTCATTGTATCAATGATGATCGCTCTCTCACGCTCTACAGTTTCTGCAGGAACTGATTCTGGATCAACTGCTACTGGATTCATTGCAGCAATTTGCATTGCCAAGTCTTTACCTAATTCTGCGTTAGCAGTTGTTAAAGCTACTAATACACCCATTCTGTTTGCACCATGAATATAAGAAGCAACATAAGGAGCATCTACTCTTTCAAACTTAGCAATACCGATTTTTTCACCGATAGAAGCTAATTTATCATTGATTAAGTCTGATACTTTTAATCCGTTAACAGATACTTCATTTAATTCTTCAGCAGTTTTTACATTGTTTGCAACTGCAGCATCAGCAATGCTTTGTGCAAATGCAACGAAGTCTGCGTTCTTAGAAACGAAATCTGTTTCACAAGAAATACATACTACAAAACCTGTTTTGTTATCAGCAGAAGTTTGTGCAATGATTACACCTTCTTTTGCTTCACGATCGCTACGCTTTGCAGCAACTTTTTGTCCTTGCTTACGTAACCAATCAATTGCAGCTTCAAAATCTCCGTTTGTTTCTGTCAATGCTTTACGGCAATCCATCATTCCGGCACCTGTAGCTTGACGTAATTTATTAATGTCTTGTGCTGTTATTGCGCTCATATAATTATTTTTAAAATTGTCTATTAATATTTAGTTAATACAAGAGAGATTAAATAAATACAATTGGGTCATCAACACCTTATTTAAGATGTCAATAACCCAATTGGGATATTTAATTATTTTCTAACTGGACCACGAGCACCAGTAGTAGTACGACGCTTAGGAGCACCTGGAGCAGATGTACCAGCACCACGCTTAGCTCTTCCGCCTTCAGCGTTTGCTTCAGCTTCCATTCTCTTAGCTTTTGCTTCTAATTCGTTGTTACCTTCTTCTACTTCACCTTCATCATCTTTAGATGCTTGACGCTCAGCCAAACCTTCTGCGATTGCTGCAGTGATATAGTTAGTAATGATAGCAATAGATTTTGTAGCATCATCATTTGCAGGAATAGAGAAATCTACTTTATTTGGATCACAGTTTGTATCAACCATACCAAATGTTTGAATTCCTAAACGCTTAGCTTCTGCTAATGCGATATGTTCGTGACCGATATCAACTAAGAATAAAGCTGCTGGTAAACGACCTAATTGTGCGATACCACCTAATACTTTTTCCATTTTATCTTTATCACGACCTAATGTTAAACGCTCTTTTTTAGTTAAGCTGTCTGCACTACCGTCGTTCAACATTTTCTCAATGCTTTGCATTTTCTTAACGCTCTTACGAACAGTATTGAAGTTAGTCAACATACCACCTAACCAACGCTCTGTAGCGTAAGGCATGTTTACTTTTTTAGCACACTCACTCACGATTTCTTTCGCTTGCTTTTTAGTTGCAACAAACATGATTTTTTTACCGCTCTTTGCAATTTGCTTCAAAGCTGCAGCAGTCTCTTGTAAATGATCTACAGTTTTATTTAAATC
>JBDKFR010000002.1:0-9982 GCA_039798645.1 Bacteroidota bacterium | reverse complement strand
TTACACAAGTGATTCCTTCATTAATGTCAGGTGGTGTTAGCTATAAGGATACTGAGGACTATACTAAAATTGAAGCTGCTGGAACAAGCGCACTTGATGGTATTTGGCATCAAACAAAAACTATTGTAATATCTGGCAAAGACACTGCAGATAAAACTTACAATGAATATAAAGTATATAGTGCTGGTCATTTTATGTGGGCTACAAAATATGTTAGCGATACAGTAACTAAGAAAATGACAACTTTAGTTGGTCATGGTACATTTACTTTAAATAATGATGCATTAACTGAGAATTTAGATTTATCAAATATGCCTAACATTACTGGCAAATATGACATTAAAGTTAAATTTAATGGTGCTGATGAATACACTCAAGAAACTGCTGATACAGTAGCTAAAACTGTTGGATTCAAAACTTATAAGCGTATTAAGAAATAATTGATTTCTTTTTAATTTATATCCAAGAGGCCATTCATAACGAATGGCCTCTTTGTATTTTTAAACTACTTAGCTAGAGCTTAATGATGATGTGCTTAAGGCAATTAGAGCTATCCATTTATCATTAATTCAAGCATATTATTTGATGCTATCTGAAAAATTATGGAAATTGCATACCATAATGGGTAAAATTTTATTTGTACTATTTTCATTTATTTATTTGTCAAGTTATGCGCAAACCACGCATAATCAAGAATCATGGTGGGACTATTTAAACCAAAATAGATATTCAGATAAGTGGGGTAGTTGGTTGGATATTCAATTAAGATTAAACGATGATTTTGTTCAAGCTAAAAATGAAGGTGAATACACCGCAGGTGCTTCCTATTTTGCCAAATCTAAATTTAAATATACAGGAGCATTAACCTATATTGATGGTTATCCCAATTCAGCTCATATAAATCATACCAAAGAATTTCGACCATGGGCAATGGTTCAATTAAACACAACTAATCATTATTCAAAGTGGATGCAATGGATTAGGGTGGAAGAAAGAATTAGGGAAACTGCACAAAATAGAATTCCTACAGGCGAGTTTGATATGAATACAAGGCTTAGGTATCAGGTGTTGGCTCAATTTCCATTGACTGCCCATAAATACGAAAAAGGGTCTATCTCCTTTGTCACCTCTGAAGAGATTTATTTAAATTTTGGTAAAAATATTGTTTACAACAGATTTGATCAGAATCGTTTTTTCTTAGGTTTTTTCTATTATTTAAGTAGATCAAATATTTTACAATTGGGTTATACTAATTTGTATTTAAAAAACAATGCTCCCAATAAATACGTTAAATCAGACGTATTGAGAATTTCAGTGTTTAATACCATTGATTTTAGACCAGCCAAGCAGGAAAGTAAACATAAATTGCTTGAAACTATGTAGTGAATTTCTTACATTTAACATACAATTGTTTGCTATGAAAAATGTAATTAAATTAATGCTAGTATGTTTATTAACAATTAGCGCCTCCTTTTCACTATTCGCACAAAGTCAATTTAAAGCCTTGTTGGTAACTACCACAAGAGGATGGCATCATGAGTCTATTCATGCAGGGGTGTTGGCGATAAAACAGCTAGGCATTAAGCATCAATTTCAAGTAGATTTATTAGAGGACCATAATGGCTTTACCGATAACAGACTTGCTAATTATCAAGTGGTGATATTTTTAAATACCACAGGTGATATATTCAATGAGCAGGAGCAAAAAGTTATGGAAAGATTTATTCAATCAGGAAAAGGTTATATGGGTATTCATAGCGCATCGGATACTGAATATGATTGGGCTTGGTATACAAAATTGGTTGGAAGAATGTTTGTTATTCATCCGGCTATTCAATCGGCTAGACTTACTATTTTAGACAATAGCTTTCCTGGATTAGAAGGGTTTGCTAATAATAAACAATGGACTGATGAATGGTATGAATTTACACCAGATAAGGTGGATGGTTTAAAAACGATTTTATCGGTGGATGAAAAATCATACAATCCAGTTGTAAATTGGGAAGCCAATCCAACTAGAGAAGCAGTTTCTGGTAAAGGAATGGGACCTTTCCATCCAATAGCGTGGTACCATAATTTTGACGGAGGTCGTGCCTTTTATACCAACTTAGGACATGTGCCTTCAGATTTTTCTGATCCTGCTTATTTAAGTCATATTGCAGCGGGGATCATATGGGCTGGAACGGGTAAAAAATAATTTACTGCTTAGTTAAAAAATACTTCATCTACAAAAATCCAAGCAGGTGTTCCTTTGCCAGGGTGCCATTGCGGAAGTTGTTTTAAGTTGCGCAAAGTGAATTTATAGTATTTATAATTTTTTCCTTTAGGTACTTTTAGTTTGAATGCTTGCGTTTGATTTATATTTGTTTCCTTTGAATATGCTTTTGTAATATTGGTAAAATCGGCATTTTGAATTTGCTTAAACTGTTTGCCATCCTCACTAGCTTCCATTTGAATATTTTGAATTGGGAATATATAACTACCCGTATTAATTAAAGTATTAAATATGACTTCGTTTAGTGGGGTTGCATTTTTAAATTGCATGACAAATTCCATATTCGTTTTCATATAGCCTAACCACTTACCGTTTCCAAAATTTACATCTCCTAATTCATGATCCATAATTGTTTGCCCTCCGTTTCCAATATATTTCGGATCTGGCTGGGTGATTAGGGTAATATTATCAGGATTCAATTCAGACTTGTAAAATGATTTTTGTATCACATCACTAGCGATCCATCCTTTTTTGAATACCCTGGTTTTTAAAGTAGTATTTGTAGTGAGTACAATTGGTTTGGTATAGGTAGGACTCGTTAAGCTATCAGGTTCAGTGTCGTCCAAAGTATATTTAATTGTAACTCCTTTTAAAAAGTGTTTGAGCGGTACATTAATGTGATTTGTAATGATGGTACTATCTTGTTCAATGATGGGCTTATTTAATTTCAGAATGGCAGACTCTAAATTATCACCTACAATAAGCTGTACTGTCGGGAATTTACTTGCAACTGTTGCAATGTCATTTTGCTTTAATCCATTTGCCCATAACTGCACTTTTTTAATATTACCTCCCTTTAATAGCATTTCTAACTGTTGATTGTTTATGGTCATGCCAACTAGTGAAATAGACTGCAACTTTTTTAAAGTATTAAGCACAACTATATCTTGTATATTAAGTTTGGTGAAATTTAAATTGAGCTTTTCTAAATTGCTAAATGTTGCAATAATATCAATATCCTTTTTGTTTAAAGGAATGTTTTGCATATTGAGTGTTGCAATTTGATCCTTTATTTCCTCCAGTTTCTCCAAATAGGTTGTTTTATAAAATGCTCCCTGAAAAAAGTTTACATTTATTTTATCTCCTCCGTGGTAATTATACTGTACGGATACATAATTATTATTAAAAGGAGATAAGTCAGTCTGCTCCTTATTAATAGCAATAACAGGAGCTATATATTGTGATGCTAATATATATAGGCTATCGGTTTTACTCAATGCTTTTAGAGCTTTATTTAAATCACCACCTAGCTGCATCCACTTTGTTAAAATTGCCAACTCTTCCTTGGTTAATTGCTTTCTGTCATTAGGAGGCATATGTTTTTCATCAGCCATTGGCAAGTGAATTCTATCCGTAATTTGATCTTTATTTTTCCCGCCCTTTTTAATTAGTTCAATACTTGTTAATTGTAAATCACCTTTAATTTTATCGCCTCCATGACAGGTAACACACTTATCTAATAATATAGGTTGTACCGCTTTTTCATAAACTGTTAATAAAGAATCAGGTTTATTACTCGTAACCGTTTTAATTTTCTCAGGAATGGACAGTGCTTCCTTGCCATGGGTTAGTTGTCCTCCTTTATGTGTAAAAAATATAATTGTAAGAAAATAAATCACAGCAACTAATTGACGAAGTATTTTATTTGAAGCAAAAGTGTTTTTAGGAATCAATACTATTATCCAAGCCATTAGGGAAATAGTTAGACCTCCCCATTGGTGTATGGTTAATATCGACTTATCATAATTACTTCCAACTGATATGAATACCCCCAACAGTGCAACGATGGATGCAAGTAATGCGTTTATACCAAATAAATATTTTTCAATTTCTTCACTAATGGTTGGTTTAAAATTCAGACATAAATAAGTGCTTACAAAAATGCCAAGCACAATAGGGAAGTGAAGTATTACTGGATGCCATTGACCTAACCAAGAAAGCATTTTACCTAAATCCAATTGATTGCTGAAAATGCATATTAAAATCAAGAAAGGATTAATAACCCATAATAGGTTTTCAATAATAGTAATTGGATTTATTTTTTTCATCCTAGCTTATAATTTCTTTTACCACATTACCCGCCACATCCGTTAATCGATAGCGTCGTCCCAAATGTTTGAATGTAAATTTTTCATGATCAACACCCATTAAATGCATTACTGTTGCATGAAAATCGTGTACATGCACCGGCAGAGTATTAATGTTATAACCAAATTCATCGGTTTCTCCATATACACCAGGCTTAACACCACCGCCTGCCATCCAAATAGTAAAACAGCGTGGATGATGATCACGACCATAATTGTCCTTGGTTAATGCACCTTGACAATAATTAGTTCTTCCAAATTCACCACCCCATATAACAAGTGTTTCATCCAATAAACCCCTTTGTTTTAAATCCTTAATGAGTGCTGCCGATGGTTGATCTACGTCCTTGCATTGACCAACTAATTCATCGGGTAAATTATTATGTCCATCCCATCCTTGATGATATAATTGAACAAATCGTACACCACTCTCTGATAATTTACGCGCTAATAAACAGTTGGCAGCATAAGTACCTGGAAGTATACATTCTGGCCCATACATTTTTATGATGGATTCTGGTTCATTTTGTAAAGAAGTTACTTCAGGCACTTCCATTTGCATTCGATACGCTAATTCATATTGTTGAATTTTGGTAACAATTTCGGGATCCCCAATTTCTTTATAGGATTGCTCGTTTAAGTCTGCGATTTCATCGAGCATTTTTCGCTTCTCACCTCGGTCAATAAATTCAGGGTCACTTAAATATTTAACAGGCTCGTCACCACTGCTAAATTGCACCCCTTGATGTATAGAATCTAAAAATCCATTGGACCATAATTTTGAATATACTCCTTGACCATTTCCTTTTCCTTTACTCAATAAAACAGTAAAGGCTGGTAAATTTTTATTTTCACTTCCTAAACCATAACTAATCCAGGAGCCCATACTAGGACGGTTTCCAACTTGTGCACCTGTTTGAAAAAATGTTAGTGCAGGATCGTGATTGATAGCTTCTGTATATAATGAACGGATAATACAAAGCTCGTCACTGATGCTTGCTATATGTGGAATGGTTTCACTGAAATAAGCACCTGTATTTTTATTTTGAGTGAAATTGAATCGAGTTCCCGCTAATGGAAATTTAGTTTGATTCGCCGTCATGCCCGTTAAACGTTGACCATTTCGAATACTTTCCGGTAAATCCTGACCATGCATTTGTTGTAACATGGGCTTATAATCAAACAAGTCTAATTGTGATGGTGCGCCATTTTGAAATAAATAAATGACGCGTTTTGCTTTAGGTGCAAAATGAGGAAGCACATTGTTAAATAGGTCTTCTTCATTTTTTGCATCAAAAATACCAGGAATCATTAATGAGCCTAGTGCCATACCCCCTAAACCTAAACTAAGTTTAGATAAAAACTTACGTCTATTTTGATTCAACCCATGTTCTATAAACTCATTCATGGCACTATGATTTAGTAATGGTTTCGTCAAGGTTATATAATAGCAAACATAATTTCATGAGTGCAGCAACCTCAGGTTCATTTTTCATTTTTAATTGATTATTAAACTCACCTGTTGTGATTGTTTTTTTAATTAACAATTTGTTTGCTTTATAATATGCCTCCTGATTTTCAAAATATTTAATAAGTTTATTAGCTTCTGAGGATTTAGGTTGTCGTATTAGTATTATTTCAAATGCTTTTTTTATTTTTTCCTCAATGCTTATATTTTCGTCACTTAATTTTTGTGCTAATACCCTTGACGCTTCCAATACTGTTGGATCATTGAGCATATTTAATGCTTGCAATGGTGTATTGGTTGTTGAACGCTTTGCTTCGCATTGATCACGGTTACTTGCATCAAACAACATCATGCTAGGAGGCGGTGCTGTTAACTTAATAAAAGTATACATACCGCGACGATATAAGGCTTCACCATGATCCTGTTTATAGGCTGCTAGCTGTCCACGACCCGAAGTGGTGCTTTCCCATACGCCTTTTGGTTGATAGGGTTTTACACTAGGTCCTCCAATGCTTGTATTCAATAATCCGCTTGTGCTTAAAACCCAGTCTCTAATGAATTCAGCTTTTAAACGTATGCGAGATGATCTTGCATAGTAATTATTTTCAGGATCCTTTTCCAAATGCTTTTTACTTATTACAGATGATTGCATATAAGTTGCACTACTCATTATTTTTTTCACCAAATACTTAATGTCCCATTGGTGTTCCATAAAATCAACTGCTAGCCAATCCAATAATTCGGCATGAGTAGGAAGCTCACCTTGCAACCCAAAGTCCCCCGATGTTTTTACAAGACCCTTCCCAAAAATATCCTGCCATATAAAATTCACAAACACCCTTGCCGTTAATGGATTTTTTTTATTGACTGTCCATTTGGCAAGCCCCAATCGGTTACGTTCATATTTAGTTGTATCAAATGGCATGATAGCTTCAATAGCAGCTGGCTTCACTAATTCAGTTGGCGCATCATATCGGCCTCTACTTAATAAATACGTAGGTCGATTAGTGTCGCCCATAACAGACACTTCCATTTTACCTGTATCCTTTGTATTTAAATAAGCGAATATGTTTTTTCTATCCTCTGCAGTAATATATAGCTTTGGTGTTTTTGCAGGTGTTGAAATACTCACATCACCTTCGTATCCTTTTTCTTTGCTAATATTAAAAAACGCATATAGCTGATAATAATCTTTCGCACTGAATGGATCGTATTTATGATCATGACACTGCGCACATTCAATGGTCACCCCTAATATTGCTTTTCCGTAAGTTCTTGTTTTGTCAATATTATTAGTCACGCGATACTCTTCCTCAATTACGCCACCTTCTTCTGTGTATTTATGATTACGCCAAAATGCAGTTGCTAAAATGGTTTCTTTATTATTGTTGGGCATTAAATCTCCAGCAATTTGTTGCATTAAAAATTCATCATAATGCATGTTTTTATTGAATGCTTTAATCACCCAATCACGCCAAGGCCATTGCGTTCTGATATTGTCGTCTTGATAGCCATAGGAATCAGCATACCTTGCCAAGTCCAACCAAAGCAAAGACATTTTTTCACCATAGGCAGGCTTACGCATGAGTTGGTCCATTAATTGACTATACCAATTGGTAGTATTGTTATTACGCCAGTTTTGTATATCGGTATAGGATGGAGGAAGGCCAGTTAAATCAATGAAGGCTCTTTTTATTAGGTTTTCTTTTTCAGCAATTTGATTAGGCGACAAATTTTTCTCTTCCATCTTTTCTGCTATGAAATAGTCAATTTCATTTTTTACCCAATCATCATTTTCAATTTTTGGTAAACTAGTTTTTATGGGTGCAACAAATGACCAATGCTTTTCATATTTTGCTCCTTCTTTAATCCATCGTTTAAAAATATTAATTTCCTCAGGGGTTAATTTAGCTAAATGACTTTCAGGCTGAGGCATGATTACATTTGGATCATTTGATTCAATTCTTCTTATTAATTCACTTTTTTCGGGACTACCTGGTACGATTGCAAAATGTCCTTTATTCTTTGTTAATTCAGCTAATGCATTTTCAGGTTTATCTAAACGCAGTCCTGCTTTCATTTTGGTTACATCGGGCCCATGACAAGAAAAACATTTATCCGATAAAATAGGTCTGATGTCTTTATTATATGAAATTGGTTTTTCTTCCTTTGTATTATTCATCAATACAAAACAAGTTATGCCTGCAACAAGCGCGGCAATAATGATAAGTACAAAACTTAGTTTATATTTTTTAAAGAATATCAAACTTATACTTTTGAAAATTTATAAGGATATACTTTTCCAGATGCCCACTGTGCAACATATATATTTCCATCATCATCCACACAAACATCATGTGGGTGATTTAATATTTTATCTGTTTGCGACATGGCTTGTAATTTTCCATTTACATATACCGGTTCGCTACCCCCTAAATTAGAAACTACTTTATTGTTCTTATCTAGTATAGTAATGAATCCAGAATGCTCCGTGTCTAAATTTGGTGAACGCAATACTGCTGCATATAAATAGTCGCCTTTAATGACAGGTCGACATACACATGCACCTGGTAAATGTATCACTTCGATTAATTTACCTTCTAAACTAAAACGTTTAAAGGCATTGCGTGTTCGATCAGTAATCAAAAGGGTAGTGGCTCCATTGCGTGTATCAACACAGATACCATGTGCATTATCAAAATGTGATTCGCCTTCCCCTCTTCCACCAAAAACATTTTTTAAATTTCCATTCTCATCATAATGCATAATATGCTGTGCGCCATATCCGTCAGCGATATAAAATTCACCATTTGCTAAAACAGTTGTTTCAGTTGGAACAAAGGCTTCCGGTTTTGCATAAGCTACAACGTCCTTTGGTGCATTGATGGTGAAAATTATTTTTCCATCCATGGTGGTTTTATACACCTGATGTTTATCGGTATCCGTAATAAATAAATAATCATTTTTGCCATCATGCTGCACTGTTAATCCATGTGCTCCAGGAAATTCATGCCCCCAACTTTCAATTAACTTTCCTTTTTTATCATAAACAATTACATTGTTTTTTGTTTCATTGGTCAACAAAACAATGCGGCCTTTCCCATCTTGTATCATTTCATGACAATCATTCACGGGTGTTTTCTCGGAATTTAAATTACCCCAGTTAGTATCAAGGGTATACTTCATATGGTTATGACCATACACTGTTGTTGGATTCATATGAAATTTGCTTGTGATGAAGATGCCCATGGTGGACACGGCGCTATCTTTTAAAAAGGATCGTCTTTTCATGGTAAAAGCAGGCAATCGTTAATGGCCTTACCAAATTTATTGAATTAGTAGCATAAATAATATGATAAATAGGAGATTATTATAAAATAATCGAAGCATAATTAGAAGCCATGCACTTTAACCATTAATTTCGAGCCTTAAAATATAGTTTATGAAAAAAATAATGATTGGATTTATTTTCATCATTTCCACCTTAGTCGTTAATGCACAAAAAACAATTACTTATGAAGAGATGAAGACCATTTCTAAAGGTATGTTTGAGTCAATTGATTGTGATAATTATGTTGCAAAAGACGCACATACCTATAAAGTAGGAGACACTATAAAAATAGGAAGACCTTCTTCAAATAAATCATTTGCTTTTATAACAGTTGGAAGTGGTGTCGCTTCGTCGATGTCAGGAAAAGGACCAGAATATGTTGATGCTTCTTATAGTGGAAATAACACAATCATTAAGAGTATGTATGTAGGTGGGAGCAAGAAAAGTGGATACAAAATGTATGTTATAGGTAAGGGAAGATGTGGTTTGTGCCCTAACAATACAATTGATTTTGAAGAAGCCATTGCAACTGGAGAAATTCAATCAGCTGGAATGACCAGAGAGCAAGCAATTGCTAAATTAAAAGAAGCAAAAGATTTAGTTGATTTAGGTATGATGTCTAAAGAAGATTTTGAAAAATTAAAAGCAGAATTAAGTAAAATTATTTTGCAGAAATAAAAGGCAATGCCTATCAAATTGATACTTGATATAAATAAAAAAGCCGCTTTCGAAAGAAGCGGCTTTTTGTTGCTGTAGGGGGAGGGCTCGAACCTCCATGAGGCAGTTAGTTGTAGCACAAAGTTCAGTGGTCGACCCTGGTC
>JBDKFR010000001.1:0-6797 GCA_039798645.1 Bacteroidota bacterium | reverse complement strand
AAAATATAAAAAAGTGGCAGGCTACTCACATCGCACCGCTCAACCGCTTATCCTTGCTACATTCCTGTCCTGGGGAGGTTCTGCAGGAGCTGGTCGTGTAAGACCTGCCGGTGCAAATGTAGTTAATTAAGAGGGATTAAAAAAGTAGTTAAAACAATACTTATTCACTTAAAACTGCTTCGAATTTACAGTAACATGACCTATCAACTGATCGTTTTTATTGCCCAAAGTATGATAATAAACCAAAACCGTATACTCATTTTCGGTTTCGGTATGATCCCCTTCGGTATCCCGGAAATTATCTAAAATATTAGGGGCTATTCGGTCTTGAAGTATATAATTATAGCTATAGTATCCTTGCTTTAATAAAAGCGTTTTTTGATAAATACCTTTATTCACATCAAAAACCATTTCGGAGCCTTTGTCTAGTGTATTGTTAGTAAAAGAACCTGTTAAATAAAGTCGCTTATCCAATAATGCAGCGTTGTCCTTTGTTGCATAATAAAAATGGACTTTGGCATAATCATTTTGAGTTTCATTAATTAACGATTCTGTATTCATAATTAAATAGCCCCCATTCAAATCTTTATAATTTGCATACAACAAATCAGCCCTTGATAAATCAGGCTTAACAAAAATATGGGTGCGCTTATCAACATAAGCTATTGAAGCAATTCTATCAGATCTTAAACTTAAGCTTTGTAAATCCAGCCATCTAGCTTCATTACCCCCTGGAAATATGAAATTAGACTCATTATTAAAAACCAAGACCGTTCCTTTTATGAAATCTGGTGTAGAAACAAATTGCGCATTGTTAAACTGATTATTTTGGATAACTTTTATGGTTAACTGATCCGTTTGGAAGGAAGGAATATTTCTTACATCCACATTCACATTTACTTTTTGATGTGTCCTAGCAATACTCCCATCAAATGGTTCTTGAATACCTGCACTTACAATCGCTATATCCTCAACAACATAAAACCTTTTTGTGAATATAGGAGACTGTTTATCATTACCCTTATAAACTTTAAAAATATAATTTCCAGATAGAATGGGTTTACAATTTGCATTAGGAAAGTCAAATTGATAATGGAAATAATTTTGCATACTCATGGAGGAGGCTGCATAATTTGTTATTCTATTTTGATTAAACCCTCTGACATAATTAAACTCATTCAATTCGGAAGGTTGCCATGCACTATCCATTAATTCAATGGCATAAAAATAATCCTCGTATTGGGCTTTAAAATCATCAAAACTTACTTTTAATACTCCTCCATTGTTTAATGAAATAATTGGCGCTGCCAATGAATTTCCAATTGGCGCTACAATAACGGTGTGGATAGTAGTGTCAAAAATTTGATCAGGATTTTGTTGCCCATAACCTTTTATGCTAAAAAAAGCAGCAATTATCAACAAGTACCCTTTTTGACGCATCATAAAAGTTTTAGTATTTACGAAACTAAAGGATTAATCTAAATATGTAAGTAGAAAAAAGTAGATTTGATAAAATTTTACGCGTTGACCACTGCTTTTCATATCGCCCTTAAAATTAGTTTCCCTAAACAAAAAAGTTACACCGGCTTTATCGTCAAACTTTCCATTGCAGCAACTGCATTAAGTGTTGCGGCCATTATTTTAACCTTGTCCATCGTAAATGGATTTCAAGAAAGTATTTCGAATAAAGTATTCCAATTTTGGGGACATGTCAGAATCAGTTCCGTTAATGGCGCACCAATTGAGAATCAAAATAACCATCCCTTTAATGCACTCCCTTTTATTAAAAGTTATACCCCATTTTTAAATCAATCATGTGTTTTATCATATGGTCAAGATATTGAAGGAGTTGTTGTAAAGGGGGTACCAACAAATACAGCTATCCCTTTTATAACCAAGGGCAAATGGTTGCATAAAAAAACCGACACGAACAGCAATGAAATTGTTATTTCAGACGCATTGGCAAATAAATTAAATATTCCGGCCGACAGCATAATACGACTATATTTTATGACGAATGGGTCCGTACAACAACGTAAAATGAAGGTGGCTGGTTTTTACCATTCAGGCATTGAAGAATATGACAGGCAATTTGTTTTTGTTGATATACATTTACTTCAACAACTAAATCAAAACAAACAACAAATTGAAGGCTATGAGGTTGTCCTTAAAGAAGGTATTGATAAAGTAGCTGCTACCAATGAAATACAAAAAAAATTACCCGACAATTGGGTCGCAACAAGTATTACAGACTACTACCCGCAAATTTTTGATTGGATAAATGTTCAAACAGTAAATAGAAATGTAACCATCACTATTTTATTAATTATTGCCATCGTCAATTTATTAACCTGTTTGTTTATTTTAATGCTAGAACGCGTCAATATGATTGGGGCACTTTCAGCAATGGGTGCAACACATAATCTTATCAGAACTATTTTTTTATTCCAAGCAAGTTTAATTTGTTGGACTGGGATTGGATTGGGCGCCTTGATAGGAATAGGACTAAGTTTACTACAACAAAAATTTGGCTTCATTCAACTAGATGAAGCAGCCTATTTTATTAAAATTTTGCCTGTAAAAATATACTTTACGCAAACACTATATGTGATAATTGGAACAGCAGTAATTAGTTACATATCGTTTTTAATCCCAACCTTATGGATTAAAAGAATTCCTCCTGCGAAAGCCATTAAATTTGATTAAAACTGATTGCTTTTCCAATGAGATAAAACAATCCCTGTAGCAACGGCGGCATTCAAAGACTCTGCTCCCCCGAAGCTAGGTATGGAAACCGGGTTTGTGATAAGTGATTTAATGGGCTCTCTAATTCCTTTTGATTCATTGCCAATCACTAAATAACCTACATTCGGAAGTTTGTTTTCATATAATGAAGCGCCTGAAAGCAAAGTGCCAATCACTGGTAAAGGTTGCTCCTTTATAATATTAGCGGGATTTCCTATATGTATGTTTACCCTAAAGCAACTGCCCATCGTACTTTGAATCACTTTTGGGTTGTATAAACCAACCGTATCCTCAGTTACAATAATATTTTGTATGCCAAACCAATCAGCCGTTCTTATAATAGTGCCAAAATTACCAGGATCTTGAATGCCATCAAGGACAATGGTTAGCTGATTGCTACTATCATATAGCAAATGTTCCTTTTTTTGGACCAACGCTATTACTTGATTAGGGGTTTGCAAATGACTAAGTCTTGATAGCATAACATCATCAACCATTTCAATATCTCCCCCACTATTGCCAATTTTACCCTCCCATTCATTTGTTGCATATATTTTTTCAATCACCCAATTTGCCTTAATAGCTTCTTCTAACATTTTTGGGCCTTCGATGATAAATACAGATTCTTGAGCCCAATGTTTTTTATGGGCAAAAGATTGAATATATTTGAGCTCATTCTTATTTATCAAGTTCATGTTATTTAGAGAGCTTAAAAATATTAGTTTCTTTTCAAGATGTTCGCTATTTGGCCTTTTATTTTTATTAAATGCCTGTACTGATATTAAAAAAGCGATTGTTCACGATTATCCTAAACAAACTCCATTTGTCTTTGATAATAAAATTATCATTAAAGATGCTGAAACAAAAGGCACTTTTCAAGCGCTTAGTTTAAATCTAAATACTTACTGGGATGACAGCTTAAAAGCAAAAAGAGTTAGGCAATATGGTATTTTCAATACCCTTATCCAGCCTGTTGTATATCAACCAGAGCGAATTGACCGAACCATCAACTACATGCAAAACTATTTGGCATCTGTAGGATACTATCACCCCAATTTAGATTTAATTGCTAAAATTGATACCATTAAAGATGAATATAGAGTTCATTTGACGATGTCTGTTCAATTAAATAAAAAAACAATTATTGACACAGTTACCTATACGCTTGGAAATGCCAATCTGGAGAAAATAGCCAACGCTAATAAGCAATCTGCCTATGTTCAAAAAGGTATGGCTTTTTCAAATGAAGCAATCAATAATGAATTAGACAGACTAGTTAATTTATTTAGAACTAATGGATATTTTTATTTCACAAAAGAGAAAATATTTGCCGAGGTAGACACCATTAATAAATCATTGATGAACTTATACCTTGATCCACTCGAGCAAGTAAGCCAAGTAGAAGAAGCAAGTAAAAAGAAGTTTGAAAATCCAAGATGGAAAATAAGTTTCCAGTTAAGAAACACGGATTCAACCATTACCAAAGCATACCCCATTGGAGGTCAGATTTTTTATTCAGACTTGAGTCTTTCTGAAAATCCAGATGAGGTTTTAGCAAAGGGTCGTTCTAATAAAAATGCATATGATGACATTGTTCATGAATATAATAAACCCATTTTTAAATCCTCTTTGTTTGAACAGCAATCTATTATTCATAAAGGTGATTTATATAACGAGCAATTGTTTTACCAAACGCTAAATAATTTTAGTGGATTAGGTGCTTGGCAACAAATTGATGCGCGTAATGTTGTAAAAAACGACAGTATTACCATTCATTATTTTTTAGTGCCCAACTTAAGACGTAGTGTTAGTGTTGATTTAGAAGGAAGTAAAAACACTGCGCAAATTGGAGCAGGTAATTTACTAGGATTGTCAACAAGCTTTACTTATCGTGATCGTAACGTTCAAAAAAAATCTATTCAATCTATTTCAAATTTCAGAACAGGTGTGGAATTGAATTTGAACAACAGTAGTTTAACGCAAACATTACTTTTTAATGTAGGTCAAACCTATAGTTTCCCGGTATTACTTATTCCATTTAAACAAATTCATAAGTCTGTTAAAAATACTGAGAAATCTAATTTTTCTTTAAACGGGTCTTTTATTGATCGATTGGATTATTATAGATTAAAATCCTTTACAACTAGTTGGGGTTACGAATGGAAGAATACCAAAAAAGGAAATGAAAATATATTCACTTATAAACCACTGAATATTGAATTTTACCAATTGCAAAAATTTGCAAAGTTAGATAGTCTACTGATTTTAAATCCCTTCTTGAGGTCCTCTTTTAACAATGGCAATGTAATTAGTCAAACTTTTAATTTTATTCACTCAGGACCATCACTTAGTCATCCGCGCATAAACAACTATTACCGAATTGGTATTGAAGAAGCGGGTGGACTCATTGGATTGATACCAAAAGTGCAAAGTAACATATACAGGTATATTAAGGCAGAAGTAGAAATGAGAAAACTGATTAAGTTTGATTATACTGAATTAGCATGGCGTATAATGGGTGGTTGGGGTAACAATTACAGCAATGACCCTTCATTAGGAGGACAACTGCCATTTTTCAAACAATTCACCGCTGGAGGCCCTTATAGTATGCGCGCATGGGGATTAAGACAATTAGGACTTGGTAGCTCCTTATTTTATGATTCAAGTAGTAAAAGTCAAAACTTTGATCGCTTTGGTGACGTACAATTAGAAACTAACTTGGAATATCGATTCAATATTATTCAATGGGGAAGTTATAAAATTGGCTCTGCATTATTTGCAGACATTGGAAACATTTGGAATGCACGTGACACAAAGCAAGACCCCAATGCAGGTTTTGAATTAAAAAGACTTTATAAAGATTTAGCTATTGGAATTGGAACAGGATTGAGATTAGACTTTAATTACTTTTTAATCAGAATTGATTATGCAATGAAATTTAAAGACCCTTCTAGAGAAAACAATAATGGATGGCTTGACTTACACAAAATGAAATGGACGGAAGTGAAACCAAATGGAACCAGGGTAAATAATTTTGCGTGGCAGTTTGGCATAGGTTTACCGTTTTAATTATTGAGTGAAAAAATATTTCACTATTCAGAAACGCTCATATTATCATTCCCTAATAACACATCTACTTCGTCTCTTAAGTCTTCCCATGTAATTGCATCGGTTACATTAAATTCACCAATTTTAGTACGTCTTAATACACTTAGGTGAGCCCCCACCCCAAGCCATTGTCCAAAATCATTGACTAAACTCCTGATATAAGTTCCGGTAGAACAAACAACCCTAAATTCGACATTTGGAAATTCTATCTTAGTGATTTCAAATTCCTCAATGGTTACTTTTCGAGGATCCACCTTTACCTCAATACCTTGTCTTGCAGTTTCGTATAACCTGACACCGTCTTTTTTTATCGCAGAATGCTGTGGCGGCAATTGCAATAACTCACCTGTAAAATGCAATGCAGCTTCCTGAATTTTTTCAGTAGTGATATGATTAAATTCTTTAAAATTTTCGGGCTCGGATTCTAAATCGAATGTGGCAGTTGTTGAACCTAAAACAAGGGTACCTGTGTACTCTTTTTTCATCCCCATATAGTCATTGATTTGCTTGGTACACTTACCTGTACAAATAATTAACAAGCCTGTTGCTAAAGGATCAAGTGTGCCTGCATGTCCAACTTTTTGAACAAAAGTTAAACCCCGAACGCGTCTTATCATCTTGAAGGATGTCCAACGAAGCGGCTTGTCAAGTAACAATACCTTGCCTTCTAAAAAAGGTACTAGTACATCAGGGATGGGTCCTTGTTTTTTCATCTTACTTAATGCTTAGTAAGCTCTAGCGAATAATACTCTTTGTGTTGAAGGATTGCCTGATAAAATACATTTACCAGCTTCTAATGAATTGTCCAAAGGAATACATCTAATGGTAGCCTTTGTCAATTCTTTAATTTTTTCCTCTGTCTCAGGGGAACCATCCCAATGTGCTGAAACAAATCCTGCTTTGGTATCTAAAATATTTACAAACTCATCCCAGTTTTCAGCTTT